>CAYYIA010000325.1:0-2181 GCA_964471875.1 uncultured Acidimicrobiia bacterium | reverse complement strand
CATCACCTACGGCACCAACAACGAGTTCGGCTTCGACTACCTGCGCGACAACATGACCATGGAGCCGCGGTTCCGGGTGCAGCGCGGCCACAACTACGCCATCGTCGACGAGGTCGACTCGATCCTGGTCGACGAGGCCCGCACCCCGCTCATCATCAGCGGCCGGGTGGGGGAGACCGCCAAGTGGTATCGCGACTTCGCCCGGATCGCCGAGCGGCTCTACCCCGAAGTCCACTACGAGGTCGATGAGGGCAAGCGCCAGGTGGTCACCACCGAGGCCGGCGTCACCCAGGTAGAGAAGTTCCTCGGCGTGGAGAACATGTACGACCACTCCAACGTCGATCTCATCCACCACCTCGACGTGGCCCTCAAGGCGAAGACCCTGTACCACCGCGATGTCGACTACATGGTCACCAATGGCGAGATCAAGATCGTCGACGAGTTCACCGGCCGCATCCTCGAGGGACGCCGCTACTCCGAGGGCCTCCACCAGGCGATCGAGGCCAAGGAGGGGGTGCGGATCAAGGAGGAGAACCAGACCCTCGCCACCATCACCCTGCAGAACTACTTCCGGCTCTACGACAAGCTCGCCGGCATGACCGGGACGGCCAAGACCGAGGCCGCCGAGTTGAACGAGATCTACAAGCTCGAAGTGGTCGAGATCCCCACCAACGTGCCGGTGGCCCGCATCGACCAACCCGACCTGGTCTACATGACCGAGGACGCCAAGTACACCGCCCTCACCAACGATCTCGTGGAGCGCCACGCCAAGGGCCAACCGGTGCTCGTCGGGACGATCTCCATCGAGAAGTCCGAGCGGCTCTCCGATGCCCTGCGCAAGCGGGGCATCCCTCACGAGGTGCTCAACGCCAAGCACCACGAGCGTGAGGCGGCGATCATCGCCCAGGCGGGGCGGGTGGGGGTGGTCACCGTCGCCACCAACATGGCGGGACGCGGCGTCGACATCCGCCTCGGCGGCAACCCCGAAGAGCTGGCCAAGCTGGAGATGCGCAAGCGCGGGATCGATCCCGCCAGCCCCGATTACGAGGCCGGGTACGCCGAGGCGTACCGGGTGCTCAAGGCCGAGACCCTCGAGGAGCAACGCAAGGTGATCGAGGCGGGCGGCCTCTACGTGCTCGCCACCGAACGCCACGACGCCCGCCGCATCGACAACCAGTTGCGGGGCCGGTCGGGCCGCCAGGGCGATCCCGGCGAGTCGCGGTTCTACCTGTCGCTCGAAGACGATCTGATGCGCCGGTTTGCCACCGATCGGGTGCAGAGCGTGATGCGCCGCCTGCGCATCCCCGAGGACGTGCCCATCGAGCACGGCATGGTCACCAAGGCGATCGAGCGCGCCCAGCGCCAGGTGGAGTCGCAGAACTTCGAGATCCGCAAGAACGTCCTGAAGTACGACGAGGTGATGAACCGCCAGCGCGAGGTCATCTACGACTGGCGCCAGCGGGTGCTCACCGGTGGCGACACCGAGGAACTGGTGCGCACCTGGATCGAAGACGTCGTCGGCGGCACCGTCGACGAGTTGATCTCCGATGAACAGCGTCCCGACGCCTGGGACACCGCGGAACTGCACCGCCGCCTCGGACTGATCTACCCGCTCACCCTCTCACCGGAGGATCTCGTCGCCGGGGCGACCGATGCCGCCGCAGTGGCCGACCGTATCGTCGACGACGCCCAGGAGGCCTACACCCGTCGCGGTGAGCAGTTCGGTCCCGAGTTGCTGCGTCGCCTGGAGCGCACCGTGGTGCTGTCGATCGTCGACACCAAATGGCGCGAGCACCTCGCCGACATGGACTACCTCCGCTCCGGTGTCGGCCTGCGGGCCATGGGCCAGCGCGACCCGCTCACCGAGTACCAGCGTGAGGCCTACGACATCTTCTCCGACATGGTGGACAGCATCAAGGCGGACTCGGTGCGCTACCTCTTCCATGCCCAGATGGTGGAGCGACAGAACCGCCCCGACCCGGTGGTGCAACTCCAGGGCACCGGCGGCGCCGCCCTCAAGCGCCAGGCCACCGCCGACGGCAAGGTCGGCCGCAACGAACCCTGCCCCTGCGGCAGCGGCAAGAAGTACAAGAAGTGCCACGGAGCGGCGGCCTCCGCCTAGCGGCGGCGTTGCCGCCGCTCGCAATGCGCAATACGCAATGCGCTGAACGCGTCGATACG
>CAYYIA010000324.1:0-2182 GCA_964471875.1 uncultured Acidimicrobiia bacterium | reverse complement strand
GAGCCCCATTCGAAGGCGACCATGGCGGCGTGCACCGAAGCGCCCCGGGGATTGAGTCCGATCGAACCGGTTCCGTAGAACACGATCGGCCGCAGGTAGCACGACCGCAACTCGTTGGCCCGCACCAGGTCGAGGGCAGCGGCCGACAGTTGCTGCGCCGACCACGCCAGCGGGATGCGGAACGCCTTGGCCGAACGCTCCAGACGGAGCATGTGATCGTCGAGGCGAAACACCGCCGGGCCATCCGCGGTGGCATACACCCGGATCCCCTCGAAGACCCCCGAGCCGTAGTGCAAGCCATGGGTGAGCACATGGACCGTGGCCTGCTCCCACGGCACCAGCTCACCATCGAACCACACGAACGGGGTGGGAGTCAGCATGCGCGGCTCATGGGGTCACACCGAGGTGGCGTCGATGCCAGTCCACGATGGCCTCGAACCGCTCGCGGCGGTACCTGGGCTTGCCGGAGCGCGACAACTCGTGACCACTTCCCGGGAACCGGAGCATCTCCGCCTCGACGCCGCGTTCCACGAGCACGGCGAAGAACTGCTCGGCCTGCTCGATGGGACAGCGGTAGTCCTCCTCGGAATGGATGAACAGGCACGGCGTCGTGACCTCGTGAGCGCGTGATAGCGGGCTCGCCGCCCACAGGGTGTCCCATCCCTCGTACGTCCAGTCGCCCAGGTAGTTGAACGGGAACCAGTAGCCGATGTCCGACGTGCCGGCGAACGAGGTGAACGAGTACAGGCCCCGCTCGGGGACCGCGGACTTCCAGCGGTGATCGAGCGGAAGGATGCGACCGGTCATGAACCCGCCGTACGACCCGCCCATGATCCCCATGCGGTCTGCATCGAGGCGGTCGTAGCGCGCCAGGGCGGCATCGACGACCGCCAGGATGTCCTCGAGGTCCGGGGGTCGCTCCTCGTGCCACCGATTCACCGGAGTGCGCACGAAGTGGGTGCCACGGCCCGACGAGCCGCGAGGATTGCACGCCACGACGCCGAAGCCGGCACCGACATAGACCTGGAACTCGTCGAAGAACCCAAAGCCGAACTGGGTTGCTGGACCGCCGTGGATGTTGAGCAGGAGCGGCACCTTGGCGCCGCCGGGAGGGAGCAGCACCCAGGCATCGAGATCCACTCCATCGTTGGTCACGGTGAAGTGCTCGGCAGCCACGAGGCCCGCCGCCTCCCGGAAGCCGGCATTGAGATCGGTGACGACTCGCTCGATCCCGTGGTCCCACCACACGAGTTCCCCGGGATCGGTGGGAGTGGTGGCGACAAAGGCCATGGCGGAACCGTCGCGGCGAGTGGTCATCCCGGTGATGGTTCGCTCGCCCCCCGCCACATCGGACCATGTGCCATCGGGTTGCACCACGACCACGCGAACGGTGGCGCGATCCTCGATGGCGGCCCGGAAGGAGCCGTCGTCGAGCCACTGCGGTCCCGACGGAGTGATCACCGGAGCGGGCACCGCGAAGTTGCGATCGAGATCGGCGGCGAGTCGGACGGGTCCGTTCGGCTCGATGCGCCACACGCCGGACACCCTCGGGTATCCCCAGGGATCGGGATCACCGACCAGATGAAGCACACCGTCGGGCCGGTATGAGGGGTCGGTCCACGATCCGGGTTCGACGAGAGCAACCGGGTCACCACCACCGACCGGGACCTCCCACGCCTGGATCCCCGGCTCGACGTAGCGGCGGGCATGGCGGGGGCTGAGGAACGCCACCGCCTTCCCATCGGGCCGCCAGACGACGTTGCCGTCGCGGTCCTCACCCGAGGTGAGCGCCACCGCCTCGCCGCCGGCGGGGTCGACCAGGTACACGTTCTTGCGTCGATCGTGCAACCAACCGAGGTTGTCGAACCGAAACCCTGCGCCACGGATCCTCCGGGGTCGGCGCTTGCGCTCGTCGTCGTCGACCTCCGGTTCGAGCCATTCCGACCCGACCACGGCGAGGCGCGCGCTGTCCGGCGACCACTCGGCCTCGGAGGCACCGAGGGAGAACGAGGTGAGCACCGCGGCCTCGCCTCCTCCGGCTCCCATGACCGCCACCTGGGCCACCTTGCCCGGCTCGCCGCTGGCGCGCAGGAAGGCGAGGCGCATTCCATCGGGCGACCACCGCGGGCGGGTGTCGGCAGGACCGTGAGTGAAGGATCGTGCGGTCGTGCCATCCCAGACC
>CAYYIA010000323.1:0-2186 GCA_964471875.1 uncultured Acidimicrobiia bacterium | reverse complement strand
ATGCCGCCGTGGATCTGGATGTTTTCGGCGGCGCAGTGGAAATAGGCTTCGGAGCAGTAGGACTTGGCGAGGGGGGCGGCGACCGCCACCTCGGCGTCGCCAGCCGCCACCGCCCAGGCCGCGTGATAGGCCGTCGACTTCGCCGACTCGACGAGCACGAGCATGTCGGCGCACTTGTGTTTGATCGCCTGGAACGACCCGATCGGCCGTCCGAACTGCACCCGTGCCTTGGCGTACTCGACGGCCATCTCCAGACACCGCTGTGCCCCTCCGACCTGCTCCATCGCCAGCGCGACCACGGCCCGGGTCATCGTGCCCGCAATCGCACCCCAGCCGGATCCGGGGACGCCGAGGATCGCCGTCGCCGGTACTCGGACGCTGTCGAATGAGACCTCTGCCTGCTTGCGGGTCATGTCCATGGTCTCCAGGCGCCGGCGGGTCACCCCGGCGGCAGCGGCGTCGACCACCACGACACTGATGCCGTCTGCGCCCGATGCATCCGGTTGGGTACGGACTGCCACGAGCAGCATGTCGGCGGTGTGGCCGTCGAGGACGAACGACTTGGTCCCGGTGAGGATGAGGTCGCTGCCGGCTCGCTCGGCGATCATCGCGATGCCCCCTGCGTCCCAACCACCGCGCGGCTCGAGTTGCGCAAACGCGACTCTGCGCTCCCCGGCTGCGATGGCCGGAAGCAGATCCTGCTTTTGTGGTTCGGTACCGGAATGGAGAATCAAGTCCGCTCCGAGTACCACCGAGGAGAGGAACGGCGAGGGGAAGAGCGCCCGGCCCATCTCCTCCATGAGGATGCCCTGCTCGACCACCGAGAACCCGGCGCCGCCGTACTCCTCGGGAATGGCCATCGCCTGCCAGCCCTGCTCGGCGATCTCGCTCCACAGGTCGGCATCGAAGCCTTCGTCTGTCTCCATGAGCCGGCGAACCTCGGTCGAGGGCGACTTGGCCTCGAGGAACCGCCGCGCCGTGTCGCGCAGCATCACCTGCTCGTCGCTGAAGGCCATGCCGGTGGGGACGGCGCCGCCGGTGCCGGGAGTTTCCATGAGGGGCGACAGGCTAGTGAGAGCGTCCGGTGGCCCGTCCGCGCTTCTCCCGCGGCACCGCCCCCTCGTCTGCCACAGTGTTCCCCGACGGCCGACCGGAGAGGATCCCATGCAGCTCGCCCTCATGACCGAACCGCATCTCGGGATGACCTATCAGACCATGCTCGACCTCGCCCGGTATGCGGATCGGACCGGTCTGGAGGCCTTCGCTCGGTCCGACCACTACGCCACGGCTCGCATGCCCGGCCTGCACACCCTCGATGCCTTCGCCACGCTCGCGGGCCTCGCACGGGAGACCTCGCGGGTCGAACTGGTGGTCCTCGTGTCCCCGATCACGTTTCGCCATCCCGCGGTGATCGCCAAGATGGCCGCAACCCTCGATGAGATGTCGGGGGGGCGTTTCGTGCTCGGTGTCG
The DNA here is from genome assembly GCA_964471875.1 of uncultured Acidimicrobiia bacterium. Lineage (GTDB taxonomy): Bacteria > Actinomycetota > Acidimicrobiia > Spongiisociales > UBA11373 > UBA11373. Next base: position 715 of record CAYYIA010000323.1, on the reverse strand, counting down.
GCACCGGCTGGAACGAGCACGAACACGAGCGGTTCGGGCTCCCGTTTCCCGAGCTCCCCGAACGGTTCTCCCGGCTCGAGGAGGTGCTCGAGTACCTCTCCCACGCCCTGGGGCGAACCCAGGGTGCGTTTCGTGGCGCCCACTATGCCCTCTCCGAGGCTGCCGTCGAACCCCAGGCTCCCAACCTTCGCATCATCGTGGGTGGGGCCGGGGACCGTCGCACCCCGCGCCTCGCCGGGACCTACGGCGACGAGTTCAACATCACCCTCAAGCCTGGCAGCGACATCCCGCTCCGCATCGCCCGTGCCCGCGACGCGGCAGCACACGCCAAGCGCGACCCGGATGCCCTCCGCTTCACCGTCATGTGCGACGTGATCGCCGGAACGACCGAGGCGGACTTTCGACGGGTTCTTGCCCGGGAGGCTGCGAGCGACCCCTGGAACGCCACCGCCGAACAGATCGAGGCCCACCACCGGGAGCGGGGCTATCCGATCGGCAACGCCGAAGAGGCCCGACACCGCCTCGCCGAGCTGGAGTCGTTTGGGATCAGCCGCGTCTACGTGCAGCGCTTCGGAGCCTTCGAACCCGATCAGCTGGACGAGACGTTCGGAATCCTGCGCGGATAGGAGCGGCGAAGAGCCCCGGCCCCTGAGCAGAGGGCAATGGGCAATGGGCAATGGGCAATGGGCAATGGGCAATGGGCAATGGGCAATGG
>CAYYIA010000322.1:0-2196 GCA_964471875.1 uncultured Acidimicrobiia bacterium | reverse complement strand
ATTGCCAAGGAGGACCCCACATGCGTACCGAACGTGACTCGATGGGGGAGATGCTGGTTCCCGACGATGCCTACTACGGGGCGTCCACGCAACGGGCGGTGGAGAACTTCCCGATCTCCGACCTTCGTCTCGGCCGGCGACTGATTGCCGCCCTCGGCATGATCAAGTCGGCGGCGGTCGAAGAAAACGCCGCTCGCGGCATCGTGGCAGCCGAGATCGCCGGAGCCATCCGGACCGCAGCCGAGGAGGTCGTGGCCGGATCCCTCGATGACCAGTTCGTTCTCGACGTGTTCCAGACGGGGTCAGGGACCTCATCGAACATGAACGCCAACGAGGTGATCGCCAACCGCGCCAACGAGCTTCTCGGCGAACCACGGGGCAGCAAGAAGGTGCATCCCAACGACCACGTCAATGCCGGCCAGTCCTCGAACGATGTGATTCCCACCGCGATCCACATCGCCGCAGTGGCGGCGATGCGTGAAGACACCATCCCCGCCCTCGAGCGCCTCGCCATCGCCCTCGAACACAAGTCCGAGGAGTTCGATCACATCGTGAAGGCCGGGCGGACGCATCTCATGGATGCGACTCCGATCCGTCTGGGTCAGGAGTTCAGCGGGTACGCGGCCCAGGTCCGGTTGGGGGTGCGTCGGCTCCAGGCGGCGCTGCCGGGACTCGAGGAACTCGCGCTGGGCGGGACCGCGGTCGGCACGGGCATCAATACTCCGGCCGGATTCGCCGCGGGAGTCATCGGGCGTATGGCGGAGCGCACCGGCTATCCCTTCACCGAGGCGGCCAATCACTTCGAGGCGCAGGCGGCCAAGGATGCCGCGGTGTTTGCCAGTGGTGCGATGAAGACCGTGGGGGTGTCGCTGTTCAAGATCGCCAACGATCTTCGTTGGCTCGGCTCGGGGCCGCGCACCGCCATTGGAGAGATCAGCCTTCCCGCCACCCAACCGGGTTCCTCGATCATGCCCGGGAAGGTGAACCCGGTCATGACCGAGTCGGTGATGCAGGTGGTGGCCCAAGTGATCGGCAACGACGCCGCGGTGACGTGGGCGGGCGCCAACGGCAACCTCGAGCTCAATGTGATGATGCCGGTGCTCGCCCACAATCTCATCCAGTCGGCAGAACTCATCGGGTCGGTGTGTGATGCCTTCCGGGAGAAGTGCGTCGAGGGGATCAAGGCGAATGAGGAACGGGCGGCCATGCTGCTCGACCAGAACATCTCGATCGTCACCGCCCTCGCTCCAAAGATCGGCTACGACAAGTCGGCCGAGATCGCCAAGAAGGCCTTCGCCTCAGGCAAGGGCGTCCGCGAGGTGGCCCTCGAGGTGTCCGGTCTCAGCGCCGAGGAACTGGACCGCGCCCTCGACCTCTACCCGATGACCGAAGGCGGGTAGGCAGGCGGCCGCCGGAGGCGGCCACCGCAATGCGCAAGCCCCGCTCCACGTGCTGGAGCGGGTTGTATGGCTCGTGATCCGGGATGGCAAGCGGTTCTCGGCGCAATGCGCAATGGGTCAGAACCCGCGGGAGGTCTCACACGCGTCTGGGCGCATTGCGCATCGCGCATTGCGAGTCGGGCCAATCGCCAATCGCGCCCTAGTGCTCCCGACGCGACGTCACCCAGGCTCCGGTGAGAATCAGCGCCATGCCGACTCCGGCGATGGCGTGGATCGACTCGTGGCGCACCACCACTCCGAGGATGATGGCGACGACGGGGACGAAGTAGATCGCCACCGAGCCGCGGGTGCTCCCCACCCGACCCACCAGGTTGGTCATGAGTACCAGGGCAAGCCCGGTGCCCAGCACGCCGAGGGGGACCATGGCCAGTGCCGAGTCCCACGCCCACGATGAACTCGGGACCTGGAACAACCCGATAGGGGCGACCACTGCGATCGCCACCAGCTGCGCCCGCAGCAACACAGGAGCGGATCCATATCGCTGCTGCAGGGGCACCGCCATGTTGCCGGACAATCCGTACATGGCGACGGCGAGGACGATGAGGGTCGTGCCGAACACGGTGGCGCTGGAGTCGCCGAGTTCGGGAAGGAAGATCAGCACCATCCCTGCGAATCCGATGGCGATGCCGAGCAGCTGGCGCCGACCGGGGAGCCGACGCATCAGGATGGTTGCCCAGACGGCGGTGGTGATCGGAACGGCGAGGCTGGGTGGGGTGAACCATGCGCTGATGACCCT
>CAYYIA010000321.1:0-2197 GCA_964471875.1 uncultured Acidimicrobiia bacterium | reverse complement strand
CGCACCCTCAAGGCCCTCTTCTCCGCCAACGGCGCGTCCGGCCCCCTCGCCCCCGCCCGCCCCCGCTTCCTCGATGCCGTCCACCGCGCCGACCACAGCGGCCACCGCCGCGACAGCGAGGTCCGCATCGCCCTCCTCACCGGCAGCCTCCGCGCAAAGGAAAAACGCGAGATCTACGAGGCCATCGAAGCCGGCGAGGTCGACATCATCTGCGGCACCCACGCCGTCATCCAGGGCGCCGTCCGCTTCCACGACCTCGGCCTCGCCGTCGTCGACGAGCAGCATCGCTTCGGCGTCATGCAGCGCGCCGCCCTCCGCGAAAAGGGCGCCCAGGCCGCCCACACCCCGCACATGCTCGTCATGACCGCCACCCCCATCCCCCGCACCCTCGCCCTCACCCTCTACGGCGACCTCGATATCTCCGTCGTCGACGAGCTCCCCCCCGGCCGCCTGCCCATCAAGACCACCTGGGCCGACCCCGGCGAACGCGAGGAGGCCGAGCGCTTCCTCCGCGCCCAGGTCGAACAGGGCCGCCAGGCGTTCATCATCTGCCCCCTCGTCGAAGAGTCCGAAACACTCGACGTCAAGTCCGCCACCGCCGAATACGAGCGCCTCAAGCGCGACGTCTACCCCGACCTCCGCCTCGAGCTCCTCCACGGCCGCATGTCCGGCAAGCAGAAGGACGAAGTCATGCGCCGCTTCCGCGACGGCGACGCCGACATCCTCGTCTCCACCGCCGTCATCGAAGTCGGCATCGACGTCCCCAATGCCACCGTCATGATGATCGAAGGCGCCGACCGCTTCGGCCTCGCCCAGCTCCACCAGTTCCGCGGCCGCGTCGGCCGCGGCGCCGACGCCAGCTACTGCCTGCTGCTCTCCGACGACCCCAGCGAGGTCGGCCGCAAGCGCCTCGAACTCATGGAAGAAACTACCGACGGATTCAAGCTCGCCGAGGCCGACATGGCCATCCGCGGCCCCGGCCAGTTCTTCGGCACCAAACAGTCCGGCCTCCCCGGCCTCAAGGTCGCCAAACTCACCGACGTCAAGCTCATCGAGCTCTCCCGCGACGAAGCCTCACGCATCCTCGACCAAGACCCCGGCCTCACCGCCCTCCACCACCGCCAGCTCCACCACAAAGTCCGCACCATGCTCGACTCCATCGTCGACGAAGAGCATTAGCCCCGCGCCCTGGACCTCGATCACCCCGAGGCGCCCAAACAATAGTCGGCGCGGGCATCACCGCGCCCCATCGCGCGCAGATGCACCGGCGCGACGCTCCCCGCCGCACCCCTGCCCGCAACGTCACCGACCCGGCATCAACGATAGAGGCTGCCCGTCACGCGTTCGGCGGCCCCCCCAGGTTCCCCGGCGCATCAAGCTGCTCGAACAACTGGAACAGCACACCCCCCGACGCCTTCGGGTGGATGAACATCTCCTTCCAGTCCCACGACACCCGCGGCCCCCCGAACGGCTCGATCCCGTGCGCCCGCAACCCCCCCGCCGCCGCGTCCGCGTCATCCACCTGCAGCGTCACGTGGTGCAGCCCCGGCCCCCGCTCCCGCAGGAACTTCTCGATGAAGCTGTTCTCCCCCAGCGGCTCCAGGATCTCCCACTGCATCTGCCGCTGCCCGTCCGCACCCGGCACATCCAGCACGATCCCCGAAAACCCCGCCGCCTCGTTCCGGAACCGCCCCTTCCCCTCGCCCCCCGCTTCCTTCCACCCGAACAGCTCTGTGAAGAACGGCAGCGCGTCCTCGATCTTCCACACAGCCATGCTCACATGGTCCACCCGCTTCAGCCCGACGGTCATCTTCAGTCTCTCCCTTTGCATGCGCACGGTCGCCCGCCGTAGCTGGACGCCGCGCCGATCGGCAGCGGTGCATTGTACGGACGCCCGCCCCCTCGGGCGATGCCCCGCCTCACCGCCGATCCCGCTCGAAGGTCGCGCCGCCGCCCGCGCAGCCCGGCGTCATGTCCCGTCACCTCACCGCATTCCTAGCCGCATTCGGGCAGATCGCCCATACTCCCAAACCATGGACGCGCAGATTCACTATGCGACGAGCGCCGACGGCACGCGGATCGCCTACGCCGTCGAGCCCGGCGGGCGGCCGGCCATCCTCCTCATCTGGGGCTGGCCCCAGACGATCGCGTCGACGTCCACCCCGCGGCTCGTACCGAATCGCGCCATCGTGCATTT
>CAYYIA010000320.1:0-2199 GCA_964471875.1 uncultured Acidimicrobiia bacterium | reverse complement strand
AGGTCCGGGCCGACTTGAAGCAGCGAGCCAAGGATCCAGCCGACCCGCTTGAGCTGGTCATCGTGGTGGACATGTGGCTCACCGGGTTCGACGCCCCGGCGATGCACACCATGTACGTCGATAAGCCCATGAAGGCCCACGGGCTCATGCAGGCCATCGCCCGCGTCAACCGCACCTACAAGGACAAGCCCGCCGGGCTGATCGTCGACTACGTCGGCATTACCGACAACCTCCGCCGGGCCATCAACCGGTACTCCAAGCGTGATCAGGACAAGGTAGGCGTCGACATCGAACAGGGTGCGCTCGTGCTCGAGCGCGAGTACGAAATCGTCGAGGGGATCCTGAACGGGTGCGATTGGCGCACCGGTGCCCACAGCGACAACACCGGTGTGCGGATCAAGGCCGTCGAGGACACGGCCGAGTGGCTGCTGGAGCACGACGACCCCGACGAGCAGGGTCACGGGCTGGTGAAGCGGTTCTTGGACCACGCGCTGGCACTGTCGAAAGCCCAGCCTCTCGGCGGGTCGCACCCGCTCGTCGGCAAGCTCGCCACCGACATCGGGTTCTTGCAGGCCGTGCGAGCACACCTGCTCAAGCTCACGTCCTCGTCCACTGATGGAAGCGGTCGCACCCCGGCCGACATCGACACCGTCCTTTCCCAGGTCCTCGCCTCGGCCATCGAGGCCGAAGGCGTCATTGATGTGTTCGCCCGGGCGGGCCTCAACCAGCCGGACCTGTCGGTGTTCTCCGAGGAGTTCCTGGAGAACATCCAGAAGATCGAGGGCTACGAGAACAGCCGCGTCGAGATGCTTCGCAAGCTGCTCGACGAAGAGGTCCGGTCCGTCCGGCGCACCAACGTCGTCCAGTTCGAGAAGTTCTCCGAGAAGCTCAAGCGAGCCGTTCAGCAATACCGCACTCGGGCCGTCTCCGGCGCCGAGGCCCTCGAGCACCTTGTCCAGCTCGCTCTGGAGTTCAGGGAGGACCAGCAGAAGGCCCATGAATCTGGGTTGTCGACGGACGAATGGGCGTTCTACGAGGCCGTCGCCAACCACGGCCCCGCCTTGGTCGCCATGGGCGACGACAAGCTCAAGGCGCTGGCAGCCGAGCTGGTGCTGAAGCTGCGCAAGAAGGTCACCATCGACTGGAACCGCAAGCAGTCCGTACAGGCTGGCATCCGAGCCACCGTCAAGACTCTCCTCGCTCAACGCGGCTACCCACCCGACTACAGCGAGGAGGCCATCGAGATGGTCCTGAAGCAGACTGAGGTCTTCGCTGAGAGGTGGACCCAGCAGGACGCCGCGTGAAGCTCGGGCGCAAGTCTGCGTCAGCCGCCGACTACCTCATCCGCAGGAAGGTGGCGCTCCGCGCCTGTGTCCCGGCCGCTCGACTTCGGCCAGGCGAGCCCATTCCCGATCGACTGGCGTTTCCGGCCAGTCGCGTTTCCTGCCCGCCAGCTCAGGTGGATGTCACCGGAGATGACGCCGTACAGGAACGAGATGTCGCCCACGGCCGGTACGAGCTGTTCCCGCAAGGCACGGTGCCTTCGGGGGCGCTGGCGGAACCTGCGGCCAGGGATGACGCTCGCGCCGAGCTCGACGCGATCATCGCCAAGCACGGGTATGGGCTCACGGCGGACGAGCTGGCGTATGTGCTGGATCAGTTCCCGGTGCTGGAGCGCCGAGAGGTCAAGGCGGCGTTCGGGAGCTTCGTGACCAAGGAGCGGGTGTTGGCCAAGTACGGCGAGGTCTGAGGTGGCGCTGGCGGAGGTGGTGGAGGGCCCGGGGTGGGCGCCGCAGGAGCTGGATGTGCGGGCGGGCCGGTTCCCGTTGTCGGTGGAGGCGCATCTGATCAACATGACGGCCGGGTTGGTGCCGGGGGCCACCACGGTGACGATCAACGCCCGCTACTACGGGCTGCACGCGCTGGTCGCCCTGGAGGCCGAGACCCGTGGTCTCGACCTCGACGCCGCCTACGAGCTGTTGCGCCGATGTGAGGTGGTGGTGGCGGCGTCGTCGCTCGCTCATCCGGACCCGCACGGGCGAGTGCCGCACGGCTACGACAAGGTGCACGCCCGGGTGGCCGATGCGGGCGGCCGGGTCGATGTGGCGGGGCTGTCGGTGCCGGCGAAGGGCTACGCCAAGCCACAGAGCGGGTTCCTGGGCCCCTATGTCGGCAGCGAGCTGACTTTGAAGGTCCTGG
>CAYYIA010000319.1:0-2210 GCA_964471875.1 uncultured Acidimicrobiia bacterium | reverse complement strand
CGGTCACCCTGGGGTGGGTGCTCCTCACCCGCGACGACGACTCGACCGACGCCACCACCGCGACCACGCCGACAACCTCGTACATGACCACGCTGCCCGCGGTCTCCTGCACCGGTTCGTCCCCCGGAGCGGTCATCGAGGATTACTTCGAGGAAGACACCTGTCTCAGCGGCGCCTACACCGGGATCGTCGGCGACGTCGAGGTGTGGTCCGATGCCGAGGCCGGCGCCTTCGCCAACGGCAGCGGCGTCGGATCGGTCACCACCTACGAGGGCGGGCTGCTCATCGTCACCTATCCGGTCGAGGTGTCGAGCGGAACCATTCGCATGCACTTCGCCCCGGCCGCCACCACCCCGGGCACCCGGATGGGGATCGCGTTCCTGGTCGGCGACGATGACGACGACGGCATCGCCGAGCGCTTCGTGTTCGTCTCGGTGGTTCCGGACAGCCAGGAGCTGGTGGCCTACGCCATGACCGCCGCCGGGGAGTTCGGTACCGGCGTCGCCGTGCCGCTCCCGGCGCCGCTGAACCCGTGGAACGAGTTCGTGGTCATCCTCTCCGCCGATGGGTTCGCCGCCGAGATCAACGGCACCAGGGTGTACACCTGGACCGCTCCGCTGCCTGCCGCCTCGGGTCAGGTGGGGGTGGGGATCGGGGGCACGGCTGGCAGCAACGAGCGGATGTTCGTCGACGACTTCGTCGTCAGCACCGGGTAGCCTGCGGCCTCCCCATCCGAGAGGACGACGATGCGTGCCCGGCTGCTGATCCTGATCCTGGCCCTTGGGCTGGTTGCCGGCGCGTGCGGCGACGACGACGCCGGGATGACCGCAGAAGGGCAGGCGCTGGCCGATGCCATCCTCGCCGACATGCTCGCCGACGAGGAGCCCGGTGACGACTTCGACGAGGCCGACATGCGCTGCTTTGCCGAAGGCATGGTCGCCGACCTCGGGGTGGCCCGGCTCAACGCCCTCGGGGTGACCGCCTCCGACGTCGGTGATCCCGAGGTCGCCTTCCGCGGGATGTCCGATGCCGAGATGGAGCGCATGGCCGACATCGGCCTGCGCTGCATCGACTACGAGGCCGGCTTCATCGAGGCGATGACCGCCGACGGGATGAGCCAGGGGAGCGCCGAGTGCCTCACCGAGCGCCTCGCCGACAGCGACTTCTTCCGGGTGTCGTTCATCACCTCGATGCGCGGGGTGGACTTCTCCGAGGAGCAGGACGCCGAACTCATGCCGATCTTCCTCGACGCCGCCGGTGACTGCCTCACCGACGAGGAGTTCGCCACCTTCTTCGGATAGCAGCCGGGCGCGTTTCTCGACCTCCAGGTAGGCTCGCCGCGATGAGGGGGCGTGCCCGCTGGGTCGTCGCGGTGCTCTTGGCGGTGCTGATCGCTCCGGCACCGGCGCGTGCCCAGGAGGAGGCCTCGAGTCCTCTCACCCCTGAGGAGACGGCACGCCTCGAAGCGCTCTTGCCCTGTCCCGCCGTCACCGGAACCGAGCTCGTGCAGACCTCGCTGCGTTTCGACGAGTTCTACACCCGCACCTGCGTGTATCGCGACGGAGGCGGGATCAGCCAGGTGGTGTCGGTGTCCTGGTTGGCGGCGGATCACACCGGATACGCAGGTTGGCAGTGCCGACCCGAAGTCGGGCGCGACGATCAGGGGGCCGGGTTCATCCGGGTGACCCTGGGTCATGCCGAGGGCACCCGGGCAACCTCGGGCAGTGTCGAACTGAACAACGCCACCGCAGACCTCGAGGCTGCCCTCGTCGCCGTGGGTGAGGGATTCATCGCCACCATCGCCCCCGAGGCCCGCGGCTGCGCCGCGGCGGCGGCCACCGTGGACTGTCCCGAGGTGGCCGGATACACCGCCGAGCAACCCGACCCGGGCGACCTCGGCATCGATGGCTACTCCCTGTCGTGCTTCTACGACAACAGCGCCATCAACGCCTCCTTCATCGTTTCCGCCTGGTACATCCCCATCGGAGGTGTGCCCAGCGCCCTGGAATCGGTGTGCACCCGTCCCGCTCAGATCGGCACCGGCTTCGGGGTGGTGCGCGGCACCGCAGCGGTGCTGGCGACGTACGCGGTGACGTCGCATCCCACCGGTCCGGAACGGTCGGTGCTCGATGCCGCCGCCACCGCCTTCGTGGCCTCCCTGGAGCCATCGGCGCGGGGCTGCGAAGGGTTCGTCGTCGATGCCGATGGGG
>CAYYIA010000318.1:0-2221 GCA_964471875.1 uncultured Acidimicrobiia bacterium | reverse complement strand
TGTACTGGCGCTACGAGGCCCACATTCGCCGGATGGAGACCCGGATCGGCTGCACGTTCGGAGTCAACGGCGAGCTGATTGCGGTGCGGCGCGAGGCGTTTGGTGCGGCCCCTGTGGGCACGATCAATGACGACCAGTGGCTCGCCCACCATGCGATCACGGAAGGGTGGAACGTCGTCTTTCGACCGGAGGCCGTGTCCGAGGAGACCGTGTCCGCCACACCCGCCGAGGAGGCAGAGCGACGCAGCCGAATGGTGGCCGGGCAGTTCCAGGTGTTCTCGGGGCTGCATCGCCAGTTGCCGTGGCGCCGACCGGTGGTGTCGTGGATGCTCATCTCCCACAAGGTGCTCCGTCCCCTGGTGCCGTTGGGGATGCTCACCGCGCTCGCAGGCTCGGTGATCGCCGTGGCGGTGCGTCCCACGGGCGGCGCACTGCAGCTCGCCACCCCGTGGAGCCACATCACCCTGACCGCGCAGTTCGCCTTCTACGCCGCAGCCGCCCTCGGTGAACGCTTGCCCCGCCTCGGTGGCGTCGGGTACCTCCCCCGCTTCCTCGTCATGCAGAACCTCGCCACCCTCCGCGGCATGTGGCGTCACCTCCGCGGCACCCAGTCGGCGGCGTGGCGCCGTGTCGACCGGAGGCACGGATGAGCGCCCCTGCCCGACCCGCACCGGTACTCGAGCGACTCGATGGCGCCGGGCTCTCCGCCGTCGCCACCGAATGGGATGCCCTGATCGCTGCCTCGAGCGCGTCGAGCCCGTTTCTCACCTCGGCATGGATCGGAGCGTGGCTGGCGACCCTGGGTACGGGGGCCGACCTCGAAGTCGTCACCGCCCGTGACGCCGACGATGGCTCGCTGATCGCGGCGGCACCCTTCTTCGTGGAGACCCGAACTCGCGCCGGACTGCGCCACCGAGTGTTGCGACTCATCGGCTCCGGGCCTGCTGCCCCCGACCACCTCGACGTGCCGGTGGCGAAGCACGCCCCGAAGGGAACGGCGGCAGCGCTGTGGGCTGCAGTGAATCGCCGGCGTCGCTGGGACCTCATCGACCTCGATGGCGTCGTCGCCGATGGAGTACTCGCCGGCCTCCTGCTGCGGCGCGCCGCAGACCGCGGCCGGGTGGAGCAGATCCCGGCCCCGTACCTTCGTCTCCTCCCCACCTGGGAAGCCACTGCGGCCACCTTCGATGGGGCGCTGCGCAGCAGCCTGGAACGCCAGCGTCGCAAGCTCGAACGCGAGGCCCCCGGCGCGGTGACCGAGCGCATGGTGGTCGCACCCGACGACCTCGAGGCGACGATGACGCGGCTGGAACGCCTCCACCAGGAGAGACGGGCCGAAGCGGGCCAGCGCGGGGCGTTCGGCACTCCCCGGCTTGCCGCATTCCAGCGCGAGGTGGCGCGGCGCATGCTCGCCTCGGGTCGGCTCCGGCTGTGGCGACTCGACGTGGGCGCGGAGACCATCGGGGCCATCGAGTGCTTCCGTCACGGAGACACCGTGTCGTTCTACACGACGGGATTCGATCGGGACTGGCAGCGTTTCGGACCGGGCAGCCGCATCATGGCCGTGGCGATCTCGGCCGCCATCGCCGAGGGCGCCGCCGGTTTCGACTTCTTGCGCGGCGATGAGTCCTACAAGCGGCTTTGGGGCACCGAGGTCCGCCACGACCTGCGCATCGTGCATCCCGTGAGTCGCCTCGGGCGGATGCTGTTCCTGGCCCGTGAACTCAAACGGCGGAGAACCGCCGCCTGATCTCGGCGTCGAAGCGACGCGCCGAGAGGGCGCCCGACAGCCGCCCGGCCCAGCCGCCGGTGCCAAGGGTGATCCGCCGCGTCAGCGCCTCAGCGCCGACCTCGTAGGCCAGCACCACCTGATCGAGACCCCCGTGCGCTGCAACGATGGCGCGGTCCCAGGCATCGACCGCCGGCGGCCGACGCCACACCCCCAGGGAGAGCAATTGGCTCCTCCCCAGCCGAAGCTCGGCGAGGAGTCTGGCGACATCGGCCTCGGCACTCCCGCGGGTGCGATTCGGATCGATCACCGCCACGCGATCGTCGGCGGACACCAGCACATTGCCCAGGGTCAGGTCGCCATGCTGGGTCGTCTCGACCACCTGGTGGCCGGTGAGCCGCCGGGCCGCGTCGGCGGCGTGGCTCGCCTGGGGGGCGAACCGGGGGTGGTCTCGGGCGACGTCGCCCCAGTGCCCCTCCTGGTGGGCCACCG
>CAYYIA010000317.1:0-2222 GCA_964471875.1 uncultured Acidimicrobiia bacterium | reverse complement strand
ATGCTCCGACCGATCTCCGACCCCGGCGTCGCCGAGCTGTTCGGCACCGGCGTCTACTGGCGAGGGGGGCTGACCCTCTACGCCTTGCGCTTCGAGGTCGGCGACGAGGTGATGAGGTCGATCCTCACCACCTATCACGAGCGTTTCCGTTACGGCAACGCCGCCACCGCCGACTTCATCGCCGTGGCTGAGGAATTGTCTGGCCGCGACCTCGGCGACTTCTTCTCTGCCTGGCTCGACGAGCAGACACTGCCTCCCCTCCCCGGATGATCGAGGTTCGCCCCACCCGGCCCGGCGAGTGGGAAGCAATGCGGCGGTTGCGCCTCGAGGCACTCGCCGACGCCCCAACCGCCTTCGCCGAGACGCTCGCCGAATCCGAATCGGTGGCGGAGGCGGTGTGGCGCGGGCGCGCCGTGCCCACCGACGAGCAGGTCACCCTGGTGGCGGTCGATGGCGAATCGTGGATCGGGATGTGCGCGGTCCTGCGCGACCCCGAAGCCGATCGGGCCCGCCTCGTCGCGGTGTGGGTGCATCCGGCGTATCGCCGACAGGGTGTGGTGGCATCGCTGATCGACGCTGCCGTCTCCTGGTGCGAGCACCGACAGGTCGGTCGCCTCACAACCGCAGTCAACGAGACCAACCTGCCTGCGGCCGCCGCCTACCGCAGCGCCGGTTTCGTGGAGACCGGAGAGCGCAAGGCGATGGCCAACCACGCCGGCCACTTCGAGATCGTCATGTCTCGCCCGATCGGCTCCGCCCGGTAGCCTGACCTCCCCGACCAGGAGTCGACGCGCTCATGCCCGCGGACATCGGCCTCATCGGCCTCGCCGTGATGGGCCAGAACCTGGCGCTCAACCTCGCCGACCACGGGTACTCGGTGGCGGTGTACAACCGCAATCCGGAGCGCACCGCGCAGTTCCTTGCCGGCCCGGCGGCGGGCACCAGCATCCACGGTGCGACCACCCTCGGCGAGCTCGTCGGCACCCTTGTCCCGCCGCGCCGAATCCTGCTGATGGTGAAAGCAGGAGCTCCCGTCGACGGGGTCCTCACCGACCTGGCTCCGATGCTCGCCTCCGGCGATGTGGTGATCGATGGTGGCAACAGTCACTTCGAAGACACCGCCCGTCGGGTCACCGAACTCGGTGCTCGGGGCATCCGGTTCATCGGTGCCGGCATCTCCGGTGGCGAGGAGGGGGCCCGCCACGGCCCGTCGATCATGCCCGGAGGCGATCCGGCGGCTTGGCCGATCGTTGCAGAGGTGCTGCAGGCGATCGCAGCCAAGGTGGCCGACGGCACCCCGTGCTGCTCGTGGGTTGGTCCCGGTGGCTCCGGGCACTTCGTGAAGATGGTGCACAACGGCATCGAGTACGGAGACATCCAGCTGATCGCCGAGGCCTACCACATGATGCGGGTCGGACTCGCCATGACCCACGATGAGATGGCAGACGTATTCGAACGATGGAATCGGGGGCGGCTGGAGTCCTACCTCATCGAGATCACCGCCGCCGTCTTGCGTCGTCGCGACGAACACGGACCATTGCTCGACCGCATCCTCGACGCCGCAGGGCAGAAGGGCACCGGACGCTGGACCGTCGAGTCCGCCCTGGAGATGGGGCAACCCACTCCTCTCGTCGCTGAGGCGGTGTTTGCCCGTGCTGTGTCCGCACGCAAGGATGAGCGCGTGCTGGCGGCATCACGGCTCGGTCCGGCGGGCAGCGCCATCGAGGTCGATCGCACCGCGGCGCTCGCCGACCTGGAAGCGGCCCTCTACGCCTCCAAGATCGTCTCCTATGCCCAGGGATTCATGCTGCTCGAGGCTGCCTCCACCGAACACGCCTGGGGTCTGGACCACGGTGCCATCGCCTTGATGTGGCGGGAGGGGTGCATCATTCGCGCCGCGTTCCTCGAGCGGATCCGAGATGCCTACCTCGCTGACCCGAACCTGCCCAACCTCCTCCTCGATCCCGGGTTCGCAGCCGTCATGACCGGTGCCGACGACGGATGGCGGCGCGCGATAGCGCGCGCCGTGACCGCAGGCATCCCGGTGCCCGCCTCAGGCTCCGCGCTCGCCTTCTACGACTCCTACCGCAGCGAACGACTTCCCGCCGACCTCATCCAGGGTCTGCGCGACTACTTCGGTGCTCACGGCTACGAACGCACCGACCGCCCCCGCGGCGACTTCTTCCACACTGACTGGACCGGTCACGGCGGCGACGCCACCG
>CAYYIA010000316.1:0-2225 GCA_964471875.1 uncultured Acidimicrobiia bacterium | reverse complement strand
GTGCCGGAACAGCTCCCGGATGTCTCGCCGGTCGAACCGATCGGACATCACCACGGTGACCCGCTCCCCCGGGTGCTCGTCACGCACCTTGAGCACGTGGGCCACGATGCGGCGCCCGACCCCGTCCTTGCCTTCGAGCAGGGTCAACGCCCGCTGGGGGTGCATCGCCCGCCATGCGTACGCCGTCTCGTCGGTATCGGTCTCGACGGCATGGATGCACTCGATGCCTTCGGAGCGGATCTTCTCGGCGTAGCGCAGGGCGCGATCGGTGGCCTCGTCGGCGTGCGCCACCAATAGGACCACGCGGTGTTTGCGAGCGACGGCCTCGGGGGGCAAGGCGCGCAGCTGGGCTGCAACCGCCCGGTAGTGGCGACGGATGGTGAGCATCGTGGTGACGAGGATCGGTACCGCCACCAGCACGACCCACGCGCCATGGGTGAACTTCACGATCGTGACGATGACGAGCACGATCCCAGTGGTGATCGCCCCGATGGCGTTGATGACGATGGAACGCCGCCAACCACCCTCGCGCGTCTTCAGCCAGTGCCGGATCATCCCGGCTTGGCTGATGGTGAACGAAGTGAACACACCGACGACGTACAGCTGGATGAGGCGGGTGACGTGGGCGTCGAAGACCGCAATGAGGAGCCCGGCCACCAGGGCGAGCACCACGACTCCGTTGGAGAACACCAGCCGGTCACCGCGGTTGCGGAACTGCCGCGGAAGCAACCGGTGATCGCTCAGGATCGCCGATAGAAGCGGGAAGCCTTGATACGCGGTATTGGCGGCCAGGATCAGGATGGTTGCGGTGAGCACCTGCAGCGCCCAGAAGCCCACCCCGGCGCCGAACACCGCCCGGCCGATCTGCGACAGCACGGTGCCGTACAGGTCGAGGGTCTCATGCGAGATGCGCACATGGGTGAGGCGGGCGAGGGTCGAGATACCGAGGAAGAGCGAAATCGAGACGGTTCCCATCACCGCGAGTGTCAACGAGGCATTGTGCGCCTTGGGCTCCTTGAAGGCCTGGACGCCGTTGGCCACGGCCTCGACGCCGGTCAGGGCGCTCGCTCCGGAGGCGAAGGCACGCAGCACCAGGAACAGAGTCACGGCACCCAGAGGTTCGATGTCGAGACCCGAGGAAACCGCGGTGGGACAAACGTCGACCGTGCACCGGACGAACCCCGTCACCAGCATGGCGCCAACGGTGGCGATGAACAGGTACGTCGGAACCGCAAACACCGTCGATGCTTCCTTGACACCACGCAGATTCGCCAGGGTGAGTACGAGCACGAAGAAGAGCGCTATCAGCACCCGCCACTCGAGCAATCCCGGTGCAGCCGAGGTGATGGCAGCCACACCCGCTGATACCGATACCGCCACCGTGAGCACGTAGTCGACCATGAGTGACGACGCCGCAACCGCACCAGCCCGGATGCCGAAGTTGTCGGTGGCCACCGAGAAGGCACCGCCACCCTGGGGATACGCCCGAATCGTCTGCCGGTAGGAGATGACCACGATGGCCAGGAGCGTGGCGACCGCCACCGCCACCGGGCTGACAAAGCGGAAGGCCGCGACGCCGGCAAGGGCCAAAACGAGCATGGCCTCCTCGGTGGCGTACGCCACAGACGACAGGGCGTCAGAGGAGAACACGGGGAGTGCCAGTCGCTTGGAGAGCAGTTGGTGTTGCTGCTGCTGGCTCGAAAGCGGACTGCCGACCAACGCCTCCTTGAAGCGGGCGAATCGAGAACTCATGTGGGGTATCTCGCCAACGCGTCGGCGATCACCGCCTCCGCCACGGCCAGCGGTCGCCAACCCAGCACCGCGGTCTTCTTCTTCTCCAGTTGCTTGTACACGGTGAAGAAGTGCTCCATCTCGAGACGGACATGCTCCGGGAGATCGCCGACGTCGCGGGTGTCGTCCCAGCGGGAATCGCCGAATGGCACCGAGATCACCTTGTGGTCGGCGTGACCCTGGTCCTCCATGAGGAACACCCCGATGGGCCGGACCCTGACCCGGCAGCCGGGGAAGGTGGGCTCGGTGACGAGCACCATGATGTCGAGCGGGTCGCCGTCCTCGGCGAGGGTCTTCGGGATGAAGCCGTAGTCCGCCGGATAGTGGGTGGAGGTGAACAACATCCGGTCGAGGAAGATCTCCCCGGTCAGGTGATCCGTCTCGTACTTGTTCCGGCTGCCCCGGGGTATCTCGACGATCATCGTGATCGGTCC
>CAYYIA010000315.1:0-2231 GCA_964471875.1 uncultured Acidimicrobiia bacterium | reverse complement strand
ACGTTCTTGACGTACTGCTGGGTGATGGTCGAGCCACCCTCGACGATGTCACCCGCCTCGAGGTTCTCGACGGCAGCACGGGCGACCGCACGGACATCGACCCCGTTGTGCACCCAGAAGCGGCGATCCTCGATGGCGACCACGGCATCGACGAGATGCTTGGGCAACTCGTCGTAGGTGACGAGCACGCGGTCCTGCTCCGCGTGCCACTCGGTCAGTACCGAGCCGTCGGCCGCGTAGACCGTCGTCGTGAGGTCGCCCGCTCCAATCCCCGGATCCTCGATGGGCTCTACAGAGCAGGCGGTGGCAACCAGCGCGATCACCAGGGCGCCCGCCGTATGGCGAGGCATATGGGTTGTGTTATCTCCGGGCGCAACGATACCGGGCAGGCCCTGGAGAACCGCGGATTATCCACAGGGGTGGGGAGTCACCCACTGCCCGTTGCCCGTTGCCCGTTGCCCGTTGCCCGTTGCCGGTTGCCCGTTGCCCGTTGCCCGTTGCGTGTTGCCCGTTGCCCGTTGCCCATTGCCCATTGCCCGCAGAAGTCCGACGCCTGGTGCCTAGTGCCTAGTGCCTAGCGCCTAGTGCCTTCCTCAGCCAAACCGCGCCAGGAAGTACCGCTTCTTGCCGACGCGGATCACCACGGTGGTGCCGTCGAGCAGATCGGCCCGGGTGAGGGCGCGAGCGGGGTCGGTGACCGGGGTGTTGTTCACCGACACTCCGCCCTGATCGATGAGCCGGCGGGCTTCGCCGTTGCTGGCGGCGGCGCCCGCAGCGACCATCGTCTCGAGCAGACCCAGGGGGAGCCGGTTGGCCTCGAGGTCGACCGTGGGGGCGCCGGAGAAGGCATCGCTCAGGGTGCGGTGGTCCAAGTCGGCGAAGGGAGCATCTCCGAACAGGACCGCACTGGCTCGCTGTGATGCGGCGAGCCCCGCCTCCCCGTGGATCACCCGCGTCGCCTCTTCGGCGAGCACCCGCTGGGCGACGCGGCCGGCAGGATCCGCGGTCAGTTCGCGCTCGAGCTCGGCGATGGCCTCCATGGGCAGGAACGTGAACAGCCGGAGGAATCGCCCGGCGTCGGCATCGGGGACGTTGAAGAACCACTGGTAGTAGGCATAGGGGCTGGTTTCATCTGCGGCGAGCCACACCGCCTCGCCCGAGGATTTGGAGAACTTCTTCCCATCGCTGCGCTCGAGGAGCGGCCAGACCAGACCGAAGACGCGCGCACCGTGCAGGCGACGGGTGAGCTCGATGCCTGCGGTGATGTTCCCCCATTGATCGGAACCGCCGATCTGGAGCCGGCAGCCTTCGGTGTCGTAGAGATGGGAGAAGTCGAATGCCTGAAGGAGCTGATAGGAGAACTCGGTGTACGAGATCCCGTGCTCGCGTTCCTCGAGGCGGCGTCGTACCGACTCGCGCGAGATCATCTGGTTCACCGAGAAGTGCTTGCCGACGTCGCGCAGGAAGTCGACCAGGCGGAGCGAACCGAGCCAGGAGTCATTGTCGACCACGAGCCCCGCATCGGGGCTCGACAGGTCGATCACCCGGGCGAGCTGCTCTCGGATGCGTGCGATGTTGGCGGCCAGTCGTTCCGGCTCGAGCAGTTCTCGCTCATCGTCTCGGCCCGAAGGATCACCGATCCGACCGGTGCCGCCTCCGGCAAGAGCGATCGGCCGATGCCCGCTGCGCTGCAGCCACGCCATCGCCATCATCCCGATGAGGTTGCCGATGTGCAGCGACGTCGAGGTGGGGTCGCAGCCGTAGTAGAACGTGAGCCGCCCCTCGGCCAAGAGGGAGTGCAGGGCGTCGCGGTCGGTGACGTCCTGCACGAAACCCCGTTGGGTGAGGATGTCGAGGGGATTGGCCATCGTCGGGGGAGGGTAGCGAGCAGCACCCGGGCGCCGGTCGGGGTGGGTTCCGGGTGTCAAGGTGGCCGACCGCTACGCCGATGGTTCTCGGCGACCGGCCCTGCAGGCGTCGTCTTGACTGCCCTGCCGGGACCACCTATCATGCCGGTTCCGCTCCCCGGAGTCGCGCTTGCGCGCACGCCGGGGCACGGATCGACTCGGCTCCTTGACAACTGAACAGTGCGCCAAAAGCCAGTTTTGCCTCCCGAGCCGGTGGGCTCGTCCTGCCGCGTCCGGGAGGCCGTACTCGAGTGGGCATCGGTGTCAAGCCGATGCCAGCATCAGTGACAACAACTGATGCCAGAAGTGAGCGAAAGGTTTGGC
>CAYYIA010000314.1:0-2269 GCA_964471875.1 uncultured Acidimicrobiia bacterium | reverse complement strand
ACCGACTCGGTGGTGTTCCGTGAGCCACCTACGGCCGATCAGGTGCGGCGTCGTGCCGAGTATTTCGCCCACGAGCTCGCCCACATGTGGTTCGGGGACCTCGTGACGATGAAGTGGTGGGAGGACGTGTGGCTCAACGAGACCTTCGCGTCCTATGTCGCCTATCTGGCACTCGACGCCCTCGGTGATCCCGATGTGTGGCAGGACTTCAACTTCCGTATGAAGTTGTGGGCGATCCGTGAGGATCAGCGCCCCACCACCCACCGCATCGCCGACAGCGTCGCCTCCACGGACGAGACGTTCCTCAACTTCGACGGCATCACCTACGGCAAGGGGGCCGCGGCCCTCAAGCAGTTGGTGCGGGCCATCGGCCTCGATGCCTTCCGCGATGGCCTCCGCACCTACTTCCGCCGCCACCGGTTCGCCAACGCCACCCTGGCCGACTTCCTGGCCGCTCTCCAGGAAGGCAGCGGCGTGGACCTCGTCGGCTGGGCGGCGCGCTGGTTGAAGACACCGTCGCTGAACACGATCTCGGTCAAGGTCTCCTCGACGGGCGACACCATCACTCACCTCGAGTTGCGCCAGGAGGCACCGGCAGAGCATCCCCATCTCCGGCCGCACCATCTCGACCTCGCCCTCATCGGCGCCGACGGGAAGATCGCATCGGTTCCGGCGATGATCGAGGGGGTGAGCGCAGCGGTGCCTGCCGCCGAGGGACTTCCGGTGCCGTCCTTCGTCTATCCCGACTACGGCGATCACGGCTTCTTCAAGATCTCCCTCGACCCCACCTCCGTCGATTGGACCCGGGAGCACCTCGCCGGTCTCGGTGACGGTCTTCTTCGCCAGCAGGTGTGGTCGACCCTGTACGACATGGTGCGCGACGGCACGCTGCCGTCCCTGCAGTACCTCGACCTCGTCGACCGTCACCTGCCGGGGGAGACCTCGATGCCGGTGGTCGACATGGTGCTCGCCAGCGTGGCCGCGGTGATCACGCGCTTCGTGCCGGATGACCGGATCGATGCCGCCTCCTCCGCCTTCGTCGCCACGGCGGCCCGTGCGATCGCAGCGGCACCGCCCGGTGACGCCCGGGTGCTGTGGGGCCGGGCGCTGCTCGGTCTCGCCGCCACCGAGACCGATGCCCGCGCGGCCGCGGATCTCGTCGATCGACCTCCAACCGGTCTTGCCGTGGACCAGGACATGCGCTGGTCGGTGGCCGTGCGCTGGGTCGCCCTCGGTCTCGACGGGGCGGACGCCCGGGTCGCCGCCGAGCGCAAGCGCGACCCCTCCGATCGGGGTGATCGCGCCATGGTCACCACATCCGTCGCCCGACCGGATGCTGCCGCCAAGCAGGAGGCCTGGGATCGCACCCATGGCAACGGGTATCCGTCGCTGTTCCTGATGCGGGCCGCCGGAGCCGGGTTCTGGTGGCGCAAGCAGGCCGATCTCGTCGAACCCTTCGTCGGACCGTTCTTCGACACGCTCGCCGGCGTGTTCACGAATTGGGAGGTGGAGGCAGCGCGGGCCTACTTCAGGGCGTTCTTCCCCCGCCATCGCATCGACGAGGATCTCCGCGCCCGCATCGCGGTCGTCCTCGCAACGGACGAGGTCGGGCCGGTGCTGCGGCGGATGCTGGTCGAAGAGGATGATGACCTGCGCCGCGCCATCGCCTGTCGCGCCGTCGCCGTGCCGGCTACCCCTGCGGGGTGAGTTCGCCGCAGACGTCCGACATCGGCGTCAGCCCGGCCGCCACGTTGGCGTCGAGGCCCTGATCCTGGGCGTCGAGGATGAGCGCCACGCGCTCGACGATGAAGTCACGATCGGGGATCGGGAACCCGTCGTCGGTCCACCCCGACATGTAGGAGAGATCGGTGCCGGCGAACTCCGGCGCATCGGGCATGATCCGGGTCGAGACGAGTTCGGTGGGATCGAACTTGCCGAGAAGCTCCAGGAAGTCGGGCACGTCGGACATGGGGATGTCGGTGCGGATGTTCTCCTGGAGGACCGGCACCAGGCTGGGGAATTCCCGGATGGCTGTCACGGGATCCGTCTGGGCGGCCAGCGCCTGCAGCACGCAGCGTTGACGGTTCTGGCGCCCGAAGTCGCCATCGGCGCGGGTGCGGGAGTAGGCGAGGGCCTCGTGACCGGTGAGATGGGCCATGCCCACCTCGAAGGTGATGGTGGTGGCTTCGCTCTCCTTGCCCGGGACCCAGTAGTACTCCTGGACGATCCGCTCGGGGATGTAGATGTCGATGCCGCCCATGGCGTCGAT
>CAYYIA010000313.1:0-2270 GCA_964471875.1 uncultured Acidimicrobiia bacterium | reverse complement strand
CCATGCTCGCCGTCGGTGCGGTGCTCGCCAGCCTGTTGGTCCCCGCCACCGCCGTGGCCGGGGAGGGCGGTCCGATCGACCTCGCGGTGTCGGTGGCGGGACACCCCGCAGGCGTGGCGCCGGGACCCGACGTCGCCGCGGGCACCGAGATCGCACTGACCTACGAGGTGCGCAACACGACCGCGGGATGGCTGTGGTCGACCTACCTCTACCAGGAGGGGGTGGGGGTGGTGGCGTGTCCCGAGCGACACCTCGCTCCGGAGGCGACGATGGTCTGTGAGGTGACCGTGACGGCGGGGAGTGGCGAGTTCTCCCGGGGTGCGTTTGTGACCGCGTGGCCCGAGGTCGGCGCCGGTGTCGAGGATGCCGAGACGGTCTTCTACACCGGCGTCACCGCGGAGCCAACGGGGTTGGTGAACCTCGCTCTGGGGAAGGAGGCGACCCAGGCGGATACGACTCGCTGGGATGTGGCAACCCCCCCGCAGCTCGCCGTCGACGGAAACCGTGACGGTGATGTCGATGCCGGGTCGATCGCCATGACCTACCGGGTGAGTGACGCCTGGTGGCAGGTGGACCTCGGGGAGGTGCGCCACATCGACCACGTCGTCATCTGGAACCGCACGGACTGCTGCTCCGAACGTCTTCGCAGATTCCACGTGTTCGTCTCCGACGACCCGTTTCCGGTCTTCGACATCAAGGGGACGGTCGACCACCCGGGGGTCTTCGACTCGTTCTCACCCGGTGAAGCTGGTCGCCGCACCGAGATCCCGGTGGGGCGCACCGGGCGCTACGTGCGCGTCCAGATCGACGATGTCGACGCGGTACTGCAACTCGCCGAGGTCGAGGTCATGGGCACCGCGGGGGAGGTGGCTCCGCCACCTCGCGTGGTGAGCCTTGTCGTCGAGTCGTCGGTGTCGGGTGAGGACGCCGACATCGCTCCGGGCCCACGGCTCGACCCGGGAGCCGCGGTGCGGTTCTCCCACACGGTGACGAACACGGGCACGGTGGACCTCTACGCGCTGTATGTATGGCACGAGGGCGTCGGACGCATCACCTGCCCACAGCGTCACCTTCCTCCGGGTGGGGTCGTCGAGTGTGCGTTCGACATCGCCCCTGAGAGAGGCATCCACGCCGATCTGATCACGGCTCAGGCATGGGACGATGACGGTGCCGCAGCCGAAGACTCCGACCCGATCCACTACGTGGTCGGTGAGGAAGGACAGATCACCGGTCCGGCCTTGTATCTCGAGGTCGCCATCAACGGTACGCCCGATGGCATCCCGCCAGGCCCCGAACTCGGGTTCGGCGACCCGGTGTCGTACTCGTATCGGATCACCAACACCGGGAGCGAGGAGCTGTGGGCGCTCTACCTCGATCACCCAGGAACCCCACCGATCACCTGTCCGCAACGCCACCTCGTCCCGGGCGATGAGGTCGAGTGCTTCGCTGAGGGCCGGGCTGCAGCCGGCCACATTGCCGTCGAGGTGGTGGCTTCGGCGTGGAGCGGTGACGGGTATCGCGCCTCGGCCGTGGACGAGGCGGCGTACTTCACCTCCATGGATCCTGCAGCGCGGTCTCTCACCGTGGCGGTCACCGTCAACGGGATCGCGGCAGGAGGCGATCCCGGCCCGGTGGTGCCCCGAGACACCACCGCGCAGATCGGCTTCAGCGTCACCAACAGCGGCGCCAGCCCGCTCTACGGCGTGTGGGTGGGGGTCGCCGGCTTCGGCACCGCAACGTGCACCGATCGCACGCTCGAACCCGGACAGACGACAGCCTGCAGCCTGTCGTTCGCTGCTCAGCCCGGGTCCTACTCCGCACGGGTACAAACGGTGGCCTACGACCAGGCGGGTGACGAAGTACGAGCACTCGCCCAGGTCGGCTTTGTCGTACCAGAAGTGAGCGGGCCGTCGGCACGGCACGAGTTTCTCGTCGACGGACTCAACGGGGATACGCCGTCGGGCCCGCGCATCAAGGAGGGCGAGGTGATGACCTTCACCTACCTCGTCTCCAACACCGGAGGGGTGCCGCTGTCCGGTCTCGCCGTCTCCGACGACCGCGTGGGAGCGATCACCTGTCCCGCAGCCTCACTGGCGCCGGGCGAGACCCTAGTGTGCACCCGCCGGCTCACGGCACAGCTGATCGAGACCTCGATCCTGGCACGGGTGGTCTCGTCGCAGGGCGCTGCCGACACCGAACGCCTGTACTACCACGTCAAGCCGTACGGACGAGAAGACGAGCTGATCCTCGAAGTGACCATCAACGGGATC
>CAYYIA010000312.1:0-2270 GCA_964471875.1 uncultured Acidimicrobiia bacterium | reverse complement strand
CTTGCCGTTGGTGCTGCAAGACGAGCACCGCTTCGGCAGCGGAACGGTCTACCTTCACTACCGGCTCGGCGTCTGATGGGGATCGCTCATGGCCATCGTCACCCGTAGCCTCGGCCCGCCGTCCGGGTCGGCGAGGGGGGAGTGATGAGCACCACCGACGATCAGGGTTCGCCGCGGTTCTACTTCGGCACCCGGGCCGAGTTGCAGGTGGGGGACCTGATCGCGCCAGATGGTCCTGCCGGCTTCGTCCACCTGACGCGCACTTTGGATGCTGCCGCGTGGGAGGCAGAGCTCGGACCCGGCGACGGTGTCGGAAGGATCTACGAGGTAGAACCGACCGGGCCGATCGCCGATGACCCGGATGTCGCCACGAAGAAGTTCCCTGGCCGCGCAGTGTGGTTTCGGTCCCGAGATCCCCTCCGGATCATCGGACTGGCCACCGATGCGCAGGGTCGCCCGTTGCGGTTCTTCCACGGCACGAAGGCCGACCTGCTGCCGGGTGCGCTGATCGAGCCTGGCCACGCATCCAACTTCGAACACGATGAGGACTCCGACTACGTCTATCTGACAGGCACCCTGGATGCGGCGACATGGGGTGCGGAGCTGGCGCTCGGCGATGGTCCTGGGAGGATCTACGAGGTGGAACCGACCGGCGCGATCATGGATGATCCCCACCTCACCAACAGCAGGTTCCCGGGCAATCCGACGAAGTCCTATCGCTCTCGTGAGCCGCTGCGGGTCACGGGTGAGATCACGGACTGGCAGGGTCACCCCCCGGAAGTGCTGCGGGCCATGAAGGAGGGCCTCGAAAGACTCAAGGTCCTTGGGCCGTCGGCAGAGGGTGACTCGAGCGGCGGTTGACAACCCTCGGTCGCCCTCGTGATCATCCGCCGATGCCGGTGCGGATCGTGATCGAGCGGGGACCCAAGGACCGGAAGTCCGTGGCGTTCGCCGTGGACTGGCCGGGTTGGAGCCGCGGCGCCAAGACGCCCGAACGGGCCGTCGAACTACTCGAGGCGTACCGGGAGCGGTATCGGCCGGTCGCGGCTGCCGCCGGTCTCGAGGCGGAGTTCGACAAGGCGGGGCGGTTCAAGACGATCGAGGACAAGATCGGAACCCCCTCGACCGACTTCTGGGGCATCTCGTTCTCCCCGGCGGCAGCGGAGCGGGAACCGATGAAGGCTGAGGACCTCGATCGCAAGATCGCGTTGCTGCAAGGGAGCTGGAAGTTCTTCGACCACACGGCGAAGTCGGTGTCCGCCGAGCTGCGTAAGGGACCACGTGGCGGCGGACGCGACCGCGATCGGATCATCCGCCATGTCATCCGCAACGAAAGCGAGAGCTTCGCCAAGCAGGTCGGGTTGCGAATACCCGAGGAGGCGGCGCTCACCCCGCAGGGCCTGCGTACCCATCGCAAGTCGTACCTGGCGGCGATGCGTGCCTACAACACCGGCGAGGGAAGACGCATGCGTTCCTGGAACCTGCCGTTCCTCATCCGCCACAGCGCCTACCACGTCATGGACCACGCCTGGGAGATGGAAGACAAGGACCTGAACCGCTGAGGTCAGTGGTTGCCCGCCACCCGGGTGGGTTCGACGATCACCGTGACCCGCACCTGGCCGGGGGAAAGCCACGGGTACTTGTCGACCCCATCGAGATACTTGCGGGCCAGGGCGTCGATGATCTCGACCCCATCGGAGGTTCGCAGGTCCACCACCCGGCCCTGGATCGACCAGTTCTCGTAGGGGTCGTCGAGCTTGCTGATCGAGATGGACACGCGAGCGTCGGACTTGAGGTTGCGCCACTTGCGGCGCCCTTCGGCGGTGTTGAAGACGATGCGATCTCCGTCGCGCATGATCCACATGGCGCTCGACTGCGGAGCCCCATCGGGGTCGAGCGTGGTGAGGTGCGCAAAGGCGCGCGAGTCGATGATCTCCTTGAGGCGGTCGGGGAGGGAGAGGGGAGTGGGGGGCATGGGCGAGAGGATAGGAGTCATCAGTCCTCAGTCCTCAGTCGGAGCGCGTGGGCCATGGTGTGACGCGTTCTGGCTGATGACTGATGACTGACGACTTGATACCGTCCCCCCATGGACACCGACCTATCCGGCAAGGGCATCCTCGTCACCGGGGGTGCGGGCGGGATCGGCTCGGCGGTGGTGCGGGCCTTTGCCGCCGAGGGCGCCAGGGTGGCGGTGCACTATCGGTCGCAGGGTGATGCGGCGGCGCGCCTCGCCACGGAGGTGGGTGGTGTCGCGCTGTACGCCGATCTCA
>CAYYIA010000311.1:0-2279 GCA_964471875.1 uncultured Acidimicrobiia bacterium | reverse complement strand
GGCCAGCGCCCTTGGGATCTCCGCCGGTCTCACCGAGGCGGTCGTCGGCGCCTCGACCCGGCTCGTGCTCGAAGGTCCCGTGGTGAGGTCGGCGAACTTCGCCCCGCGCCTCGCCGGCGCCGCCGCCGCGGCGTGGACCACAGCCCACGACGCCCTCGAGACAGCCGGGTTTGCTGCCCCGCGCCGGGACGAGCTCGGATTGGGCGACGAGGTGCTCCACGCTCTGTTCCGTGAGGGGACGCTGGTGGCGGTCGGTGACGACCTCGTCTACCTGCCGGAGACGCTCGACGCCATCGTCACCGCCGCGAGTTCACTGGCCGATGGGTTCACGGTGGCCGACTTCCGTGACGCCCTCGGCATCACCCGCAAGCACGCCGTACCGCTGCTGGAGTGGATGGACCGCAGCGGCATCACTCGCCGGGTCGGCGATGGACGCCTTATACGGCGGCGCGACGCGACGCCACCTGACGGCGCTCCGTCTCGGTGAGACCGCCCCAGATGCCGTAGGGCTCGCGGATCTCGAGGGCGAACTCGAGGCACTCGTCCTTGACCCCGCACACCCCGCAGATCGCCTTCGCCTTGTGCTCGCGGCGATCGCGGTCCTCTTTGCGCTCGGTCGTGCTCGGCGGAAAGAAGAGGTAGGAGTGATTGCCCCGGCACAGCCCCTTGAGTTGCCAGGAGCGATCGACGTTCGAAGAGCTGTCCAGCACGTGCATCTCCCTTGGGTGCCAGCGGCGCGGGACGGTACCAGTGGACACTGGGACGCGCCAGGGAAATTGTGGAAGAAGTCCCCAGTCGCCAGTCCCCAGTCACCAGGAAGAAGGGCAGAAGTCAACGGCTGACGCCCAGCAACGGCAGGACCTTCCCCTCTGTTTCGGACTGGAGACTGGAGACTGGAGACTGGGGACTACTCCAGAGGATCCACCTCCAGCACCACCCCGTCGATCCTCACCACCACCACTTCGTCGCCGGGGCCGATGCCGGAGCGGCGGGTGGCCCGGGCGCGCCAGCGGGTTCCGCCGACCTCCACTTCGCCATCGGGCGTGATGGCACCGACGGCGCGTCCGTGTTTGCCGATGAGGTGGTCCCGGCCGATGGTCTGGGTGGAGAACCGGGCGCGCACCACCGTGGTGAGGGCGAACCCGAAGAAGAGCGCCGTGCCGATCACGACGAGCACCACCACCCACCACACCGGCACCAATTGCGGAGCGCCATCGGTGAAGCGCAGACCTCCGAAGACGAGGAGTGCCGTGCCGAGCAGCGACCGCCATCCCAGATCATTGCGTTGGAAGTCGATCACGTAGGCCACGATGCCCGCCAGCACCGCGATGAGTCCCGGCCACCACATCGGCATCACCGCCATCCCGTACCCGGAGAGGAGCAGGCACCCGGCGGCCACCAGCGCCGCCAACCCGGGACCGGCGGCGTAGAACTCGAAGGCGGCCATGGTGAGCCCGGCGAGAAGGAAGAAGAACGCCGCCTCGGGCCGCACCGCAACGTGCAACACCCGGTCGATGATCCCCGGCGAGACGAATCGCACCCGGGCGGTCGGCACCAAACGCTCTGCCCCGTCCACCATCTCGATGCGAGCGGTGTCGAGGGTGACCTCGGTTCCGTCCACGGTGACGGTGCGTCCGTGCAGGCCGACGACGAACTGCCCGATCGACGGCTCGATGAGATCCACGACATCCGGAATCGGAGCGGTGACCTTCACCAGGTCGTGGGCCAACGGGCCGGCCTCGACTGCGCGGTCGCCGGCGAACGCCGGCGAGGCCATGCCGATGGTGGCGCCAGGGGCCGCGCCGCGCAGCGCCGCGCCTGCCACGAGCGACACCGCCCCACCGCGCGCCGTGGCTGGAGCCGGCCCCACCCACACCGCCACCGGCACGGGAGGATCGGCAACGAGGTCTTGCAGCGCGGCGAGATCTCCGTCGAGCACCGCAGCGACGTTCATCTGCAGGACCACCAGGTCCGCATCGGTGTCGGTGATGGCGTCGGTGATGAACTCGACACTGCGATGGTCCATCGGCCCATCGACGATCACGACGTCGACCAGGGACCCATCGGCCTGCGCCCCCGCCGCCCCCAGGGGAGCCAACCCGAGCACGACAAGAAGAAGAAGGAAGCGGCGCATGGGTGCGGATGGTAGGTGGCTCCCGTCTGCCCCCGTTTGGCGCGCTCGGCTTCCTTCCCCCGCTCCGTCCCCGCTCGTCTTTCCGGGGGCCGGGGGGGGGGGGGGGGGGGGGGGGGGGGGGGGGGGGGGGGGCGGGGGGGGGGGG
>CAYYIA010000310.1:0-2281 GCA_964471875.1 uncultured Acidimicrobiia bacterium | reverse complement strand
TGTGGCGGATCACCGGGTACTCCAGGGTGATGCCGTTGGCGCCGAGCACGCTGCGGGCGGTGCGGGCCACCTCGAGGGCGGTGCGCACATTGTCGAGCTTGCCGAAGCTGATGTGTTCCGACTTGAGGGTGCCGGCGTCCTTCATCCGTCCGAGGTGCATCGCCACGAGCATGCCCCGGTTGGTCGCCACCATCATCTCCACCAGCTGGCGCTGGATGAGCTGGAACGAGGCGATCGGCTTGGCGAACATGATCCGGGTACCGGCATAGTCCAGAGCCGCCTCGTAGCAGGCCCGGGCCGCCCCCATCACCCCGTAGAGGATCCCGAAGCGGGCCTCGCTGAGACAGGACAGTGGTCCCTTCAATCCGACGACATTGGGCAGCATCGCCTCGGCCGGCAACCGGACGTCGGTGAGGACCAACTCGCTGGTCACCGAGGCACGCAGCGACATCTTGTGGTGGATGTCGTTGACCACGAACCCGGGGGTGTCGGTGGGCACGATGAAACCCCGGATGCCCTCGTCCGTCTGTGCCCACACGATGGCGAGATCCGCGATCCCCCCGCTCGTGATCCACATCTTCGAACCGTCGAGCACCCAGTCACCGCCCTGACGACGGGCATGGGTGCGCATCGAGGACGGGTCGCTCCCGGCGTCGGCTTCGGTGAGACCAAAGCACCCGATGAGGTCGCCGGCCGCCATCCCGGGGAGCCACTGCTGCTTCTGCTCCTCAGAGCCAAAGGCGTGAATAGGGAACATCGAGAGCGATCCCTGCACACTCACGAACGAGCGGGTACCGGAGTCGCCATATTCGAGTTCGGTGCAGGCGAGGCCGTAGGCCACGTTGGAGGTGCCGGCACATCCGTAGCCATCGAGGTGCATCCCGAGGAGGCCTAGCTTGCCCATCTCCCGGCCGAGTTCCCGGGGGAACGTGCCCGCCTCGAACCACTCGCCGATGTCGGGCAGGACCCGATCGGCGACGAACTCGCGAACCGTGTCGCGAATCAGCCGTTCGTCGTCGTCGAGCAGGGAATCGATGCCGAGGAAGTCTTTGGGCTCGGGCCGACCCGGGCGGACGGGTTCGTGGGACATGGCCTCATTCTGGCAGTCGCGGCCGGGGGTCGATCCGCGTCGCGAGGGCGGGAACCGGAGCGGAGGGACGGTTCCCGATCAGGCCGTTCGGCGATGCAGGCGACGACGGTCCCGCTCGGTGGTTCCGCCCCACACCCCGTAACGGATGCGGGCGTCGAGAGCCCACTCCAGGCAGGCGGATTGCACCGGGCATCCCCGGCAGATCTTGATGGCTGCGGCAGGCTCGACGCCGTCGGCGGGGAAGAACAGGTCCGGATCGGCCTGACGGCACGAGGCGTAGGCCGCCCAGGGACGCTCGTCGGGATCGACGAGAAACGAGTCGGTAGCAGACGGTGTGTACATACATCCCCTTCGTGCCGGCCGAAACCACGACTCCCGGGTTCCCCCAACGAACCCGGTACCACCATGGTGCGATCTCGGCGTTATGACGAAGTGAGTCCCGGATGTGGTTCCCGTGAGCAGGGGGCACAAACGCACATGGGGCCTCCCGGCGGGATTCCGGGCCTTCTCCTTCGTGATGGCGGGTACACTCCCCCGCCGACGTCGACCGAGGAAACCCACCCGGTGCTGTACTTCGCTTACGACGCCAACATCGCTCCGACCCGCCTCGGCGCGCTTGCGCCAGGCGCCGACTTCCGCTTCATCGCCCACCTCCCTGAATGGAAGATGGAGTACACGATCCGCAACGGCTCCGGTGGCCTACCGTCGGTGCGGCCCGAACCGGGCAACACGGTGTGGGGTGCGGTGTTCGCGGTACCCGCCGCCGATCTCGCCAAGATCGACGCCGCCGAAGCGGCCGAGGGCCGGGCACGGACCACCACCCAGGCGATGGATCGCGAGGGCAAGCGCCACGATGTGATCACCCACGTCGGGACCAAGAAGGCCCGGTCGCCGCTCACCCCCGAACCAAAGTACGTCCGCCTCATGGTCGACGGTGGACGCCACTGGAAGCTGCCAGCCGGGTGGGTGGCCGCTCTCGAAGAACACCTCGACTAGACGGATTCCATCGGTTGGCTCTCGCCAAGCGGCGGCGACACCGGCATACTGCAATCGAGTCCGCCGGACGATCGCGGTACGCCGAGGAAAGTCCGGACTCCACAGGGCACGGTGCTGGGTAACCCCCAGGCGGGGCGACCCGACGGATAGTGCAACAGAGAGCAGACTGCCCAAGCAACCGGTTCCGACCGGTTG
>CAYYIA010000309.1:0-2288 GCA_964471875.1 uncultured Acidimicrobiia bacterium | reverse complement strand
GTCGGCGAGCAGGAGGGTTACGTTACCGTCGGCCTCTACGACGACGGCGCCCCCGGCGAGATCTTCGTCAACATCTCGAAGGAAGGCTCCACCATCCGCGGCCTCATGGACTCCGTCGCCGTCCTCACCTCCGTCGCCCTCCAGTACGGCGTCCCGCTCGAGAACCTCGTCGCCAAGTTCCGCGGCGTCCACTTCGAGCCCAACGGCCTCACCAGCAACCCCCGTATCCCCACCGCCTCGTCCCTCGTCGACTACATCTTCCGCTGGCTCGAGCTCCGCTTCATCAAGCAGCCCGATGCCTCCACGCCATCACAGCCCACGCCGCCGGCGAAGTCCCGCCGCCAGCCTGCCACCGCGCCCGTCCCCGACGCCACGCAGGCCCCACTGCTTCCTCCCCAGTCCGCGTCCCCCGCACTGCAGCCACCAACCAGCACCGGCATCGGCTGCCCCGAGTGCGGCGCCATCCTCGTCTTCAGCGAGGGCTGCTACACCTGCCGCAACTGCGGCTACAGCCGCTGCTGACCACACCACCCACCAGGCCTTGCCGCCCTACCCTGGTTGAACACTTCTCCCGCACCGCGCGGTTGCACCACCACCCCCCGTGTCCGATGATGGCCCCACCCACCTCACCCCGCTCTCGGAGGCGCCCATGACCACCACCGGCGAACGCATCGACACCCCCGTCCTCCCCGAGCGCCTCCGCGGCCAGGGCCTCGACCCCGAACAGTACGAATCCGGTGACCGCGCGATCGTCGCTCTCCTGACCGACGGCAAGGCCGGCCCCGAGACCGACCTGGTCATCACCTACCGCGACGCCGCCTACGAGGTCTGGGCGAAGCGCGGCATGATCCGCTTCCAGCGCTTCTACGCCGCCGGCGGTCGCGGCTACGACTACCGCATCATCGAGCAGATCGGCGAGAACCCCGTCGCCAACCAGGACCGCAAGGCGCTCGCCACCATCGACGATGAGCTCGCCGCCGCACGCGCCTCCGGTTTCCCCGACGACGACGCTAACCGCGCCTTTGTCGAGCCCGAGCACAACACCTACCCCTTCGCCTACGAGCGCATCGCCCAGCTCTTCGACAGCCCCAACGCCCCCGACATCGCCATCAACCCCAAGGCCTACGCCTTCGGCCGACAGCCCGGACAGCACGGCGCCCTCGACGTCATCCAGGCCCGCTCGCCCCTCGTCTTCTCCGGCCCCGGCGTCACGCGCGGCGCCATCACCGACGCGCCCTCGCGCCAGGTCGACGTCGCGCCCACCATCGCCCATCTCCTCGGCTTCCCCCTCATCGACGGCATGGATGTCACCGGTCGCACCGCATCCGAACGCGGCGTCGCGCCCGACGTCTACCTCAAGCGACAGGATGGCCGCGTCCTCGATGAGATCATCGAGCCCGACGGCCCGCGCCCGAAGCGCGCCTACATCATCCTCCTCGATGGCCAGAGCAACACCGAACTCAAGTTCCGCCTCCGCGACGACGAGGGCGCCATCCCCAACCTCCGCAGGCTCATCGGCCGCGGCGTCATGTTCGAGTACGGATCGATCACCAACTTCCCCAGCATCACCTGGCCCAGCCACAACGCCATCGGCACCGGCGCCTGGGGTGGCCACCACGACGTCGTCAACCCCACCTACTACCTCCGCGAAACGCGCGAGACCGTTACCCCGCAGGGCCAGCAGTTCGACACCGCCCGCTTCCTCGGCGATGGCGTCGAGACCCTCTACGAGGCCTGCCACCGCGTCTTCGGCGCATGGAACGGCACCGCCGGCGCCTTCACCGCGTCGATCCATGAGCCCTGCACCCGCGGCGCCGACCACGCCACCCTCGAACGCATCGTCATCGGCGACCGCGGCCGTCTCCGCGATCTCACCGAGCGCTACGACAACGACACCAGCCCCCGCTGGCTCGCCGACAACCAGGAGGGCGCGCATCGCGAGTCCATCGTCGATGGCCGCGGCGTCGCCCAGTCCGTCCTCCTCTACACCGATCCCGAGCACCCCGTCCCCGTCTTCATGTTCCACGAGTTCACCCTCACCGATGGCGTCGGCCACGACTACGGACCGCACTCCGACGGCCAGCGCACCGCCCTCGACGAGACCGATGCCCGCATCGGCCACATCCTCGCCGCGCTCGAGGAAGCGGGTCTGTTCGACGACACCCTGTTCGTCATCACCACCGACCATGGCATGGCCCCCGTCGATGCCGAACTCAAGGCCAACCAGGTGCGCGCCGTACGCGACGCCGGCATGCGCGCCATCATCCCCGACCCGCTCATCTACCTCA
>CAYYIA010000308.1:0-2298 GCA_964471875.1 uncultured Acidimicrobiia bacterium | reverse complement strand
GGTTCTGCGGCAGCCAGATTTCGACGTCCTTCCTCGCGCTCCCCAACCCCTCGAACACCACCGTCTCAGGCTCCCCCGGCACGTACTCCGGCTCCACCCGCCCGCTACCAACCGGCGGCACGACCCACCGCGCGCCCGATGCCGTCGCATGCCCCGCGACGACCGCACCATCGATCACCAGGTCGAAGCATGGAGCCGGCGTCGTGTTCCCCGGATAGTCGATCCCCGTCAGCATCACATCCAGCTCGATGACGTCCGAGTCCGTCGCGAACGCCAGCCTCACGCCCGATGCGTTCCCCACCACCCACCGGAACCCCGGGTCGACGATCTGCCCCGACGCCCACCGCGGCAGCCGGTGCGGCACCACCCCGCTCTCGTGCCGCGCCAGGTCCAGCGCCCCCGCCACCCGCACCGCCCAGTCATCAAGAATCGACTGCATCCCGCCTCCGTCGCCTCACGTGTTCTCGCCGCTCGCCCACGCGCCCGCGGCGCTGCAAGAGCCTAGCACTCACCCGCCGCCCAGACGCGGCGCTACAACCCCGTCCCGCCTCCACCCGCCGGAAAATCGCACTATTGACACAATCCAATCATCGGCGTACGATCGCCCTTCAACCCAATACCCGATGGTCGGTGTACCGCGCGCCATCCGAAACAGCCGGCGCGCCCCCGGAGGTCGTGATGCATCGCATCCTCGTCGGTCTCACCGCGCTCGCCCTCGTCCCGCTCATTGTCATTACCCTGATGGCCGCCGGCCGGCACCCGCTCACCACCACCCAGGCGGCTCAGCTCAATGTCCCCGATAACCGCGGCACCGAGTTCGTCCTCGCCCTCAATCAGAACTACGACGGCGGCGGTTCCAACACCCTCTTCATCGGCGCCGACGACGCCACCACCGCGACCGTCTCCATCCCCGGTATCGGCTTCGGCCCGACCGATTTCCCCATCACCCCCGGTACCATCACGTCCGTCGATATCCCGCTCACCGCCCGGCTCCTCGGCAGCGGCGCCATCGAGAGCAAGGGCATCCTCGTCACCGCGCCGAAGGAAATCTTCGTCTACGGCCTCAACCAGCAGTCTGCGACGACCGACGCCTTCCTCGGACTCCCCTCCGACATCCAGGGCACCGACTACGTCATCCCCACCTACTTCAATCTCGTCGGCGCCTACCCGTCCGAACTCGGCATCGCCGGCATCACGGATGACACCACCATCACCATCACCCCCGCGTACGCCGCCCGCCCCGGCGCCGACACCCCGGCCGCGCTCCCCGCGGGCACGCCGTTCAACATCACCCTCGACCGCCTCCAGACATTCCAGTTGCAGGATGCCGGCGTCGACTCCACCGGCGACCTCACAGGCACGACGATTACCTCCGACAAGCCGATCTCGGTCTACGGCGCCCACGTCTGCGTCAACGTCCCCGTCGGCATCGTCGCCTGCGACCACCTCGTCGAGGAGATCCCGCCCACCTCCACCTGGGGCACACAGTTCCTCACCGTTCCGCTCGCCACGCGCACCGCCGGCGATATCTTCCGCATCCTCGCCGCGCAGGATGGGACGAACGTCACCCTCAACGGCGCCCCGCTCGGCGGCGTCATCAACCGCGGCCAGTTCATCGAGACCGACATCCCCTCCAACGCCTACGACGTCATCGCCTCCGATAAACCCGTCCTCGTCGTCCAGTACTCGAAAGGCACCTTTGCCGACTTCGTTACCTCCGACCCCTTCATGATGATCATCCCGCCCACCGGCCAGTTCGCCTCGGCCTACACCTTCAGCACGCCCGCGGCGTCCCCGGTCTCCTTCGCGAACTACGTCAACATCGTCGCCCCCACGGCCGAGGTCGCCGGGATCCGCCTCGATGGCGCGCCCGTCGCCACGCCGTGGACGGCCATCGGCGCAAGCGGCTACTCCGGCACGCAGGTCTTCGTCAGCATCGGCTCGCACACCGTCGCCCACACATCGCCCATCGTTTCCTTCGGTATCTACGCCTATGGCTGGGCCCAGGCCGACTCCTACGGCTACCCCGGCGGCATGCGCCTCGCCCCCATCGGCAATCCCTGCACCCCGACCGTCGGCACGCCCGCCGACGGCATCGACAACGATTGCGATGGTCGCATCGACGAAGAGCTCCCGAACGGCCTCGATGACGATGGCGATGGCCGCGTCGATGAAGACCTCGCCGTCGCGCCCGAGGTCTCACCAACACCCCCCGACACCGTCGAGTCGACGCCGACGCCCACGCCGACCGATACCCCGACGCCGACCCCCACCCTCACCGATGTCACAGGCACACCC
>CAYYIA010000307.1:0-2300 GCA_964471875.1 uncultured Acidimicrobiia bacterium | reverse complement strand
ACTCCTGGACGATCCGCTCGGGGATGTAGATGTCGATGCCGCCCATGGCGTCGATGAGGGTGACGAAGGCGTTCAACTCCACGAGCACGTAGTAGTTGATGTCGATGCCCAGCAGATAGCCGATCGTGGTCTTGGCGCCGTTCGCCCCGGCGTTGGGCCCGCCCCAGATATCGGGACGGTTGAGCGCATCCCCGTAGAGGAGGTTCAACGCCTGCGGGTAGCAGCCCGGACAGGTGTCGCCCCACCAGTTCGAGTAGGGCTGATCCGGGGGCAGCGGTGTGCGCATCATGTTGCGCGGCACGCTGAACATGGCGGTGGCGCCGGTCTGGGGATCGATGCTCACCACGATCATCGTGTCGGTCCGGATACCGATGCGACCCTCGCCTGAGTCCCCGCCCAGCAGCAGCACCGTCACTCGGCCTTCCTGAGGGAAGGCATCGGACAGGGTGGTCGTGGTCGAGACCGGCAGCGTCGTGCTCGCCCCGTCGCCGGACGTCGTGGTGGTCACATCGGTTCCGGTCGCCGTGCCGGAGTCGGTGTTGAAGTCGTGGGTCATGAGGTCGTAGAGCAACAGATTGCGGTGACCGACCCACCCGTGCGGCACCGCCGTGACGAACAGCAGGAGCGCCAGCCCGATGAGGGCGACACCTGCCGAGGCGGATCCGCCGCGGACCGCGGTGCCCCGCGCCAACAGGTAGGCGTCGAGGACGGCAAAGGCCCGGAAGATGAGCAACGCCGCGTTGGCGATGAGGAGCACGCCGAGAAGCGTGGGGTGCTCGAAGAAGGGGCGGGAGAGCGTGATGGCGAAGTCGATTCCGCTCACGTAGAAGACCATCACGTAGAGGAACACCACGGGCATCACCAGCGCCACGGTGATGAGGAGGTACTTCCGGGCCCGCCGCGGGTTGCCCGCGTACCACTGGCCGACGCCGGGAACGATGGCGGACATGAGGGCCGCGGCGAAGGGGCTCGGCCGTCGTCCCATGGGCATCAGCCGATGTTACGACGGAGTCGCGGACATGCGATTCGCCTCGGCCGATGGGCGCACGGGACGGTCCGCTCCATGTCCCCGCGTGGTCCCTAACCTGGGCGCATGCTGCTGTTGCGCTTCGCCCAGGTCGAGATCACCATCCCCCCGATCACCATCCCCGAGCGGGCCGAGGAGATCGTCGAAACCGTCAAGGACAACCCGACCCTGGCGGCGATCCTCCTCGTGGTCGGGCTGCTCACGATCGGCTTGTTCCTCTGGGGGATGATGAAGCAGGTGATGAAGGCGGCGATCTTCGGGGGTTTGCTCAGCGCCATCGTCTGGTTCTGGTACTTCAACATCCGCTAGGTCACACGCTCCAACGGCTGGCTGGCGGTGCGTCTCCGGACGGCGAGCACCACGGGAAGCACGGTCAGGCATCCGGCGACGATGCACAACACCGCATAGGAACTCGCCGCCAGCAGCAGCCCGGAGCTCAGGCTGGCCACCGCTCCCGACGTCCACACCACGGCATCCCCGATCCCCTGAAGGCGAACCCGCGACTCTGCTGCCGCACCCTCCGTGAGGAGGGCGCTCCCGGCGACGAACGAGAAGTTCCACCCGAGCCCGAGCAGGAACAACGCCACCGTGAGCACGCTGGTGGAGGCGTCGTCGGCGGTGGCGGCAAGCACCGCGGAGATGGCAAGCACCGCCTGCCCGGCGAGGATCACGGGCAGGCGACCGAAGCGGTCGGCGGCGACGCCGGTGACCGGCGAGACCGCAAACATCCCCAGCGTGTGAGCGGCAATGATCACGCCCACGGTTCCCAGCGAGTGGCCGTGGTGCCGGACGTGGATCGGAGTCATCACCATGATGAGGACCATCACCACCTGGCCAACGGCGAGGCCAATGAGTGCGGTGCGCGCCGTCGCCGAGATGGGCACACGGCCCCCGGGGCGGATTCCCGTGCCCCGGTCGGCAAAGGTCAGCGGGTCCGGGCGGAGCAAGATCGCGATGACGGCGAGAGCCACCGCGGCAAGGCCGCTTGCCACGATGTAGGAGCCGGCGAGCGGTTCGATGTCCAGCGCCCGGCCGATCGCTTCCGCCGGGGCGAGCAGTGTCGGGCCGAACACCGAGCCGATGGTCCCCGCCCACACGACGAAGGCAATGGCAGCACCCCGCCGATAGGACGGGTGCACGTCGGCTGCGGCGTATCGGGAGAGGCTGTCGGCGCTCGATCCGAATCCGAATACGGCCAGTGCCACGACGAGCAGGGGAAACGAGCCGAGGGCCGTGGCGACTGCGGCGCCGGCAGCGCCTCCCGACATCGCGG
>CAYYIA010000306.1:0-2300 GCA_964471875.1 uncultured Acidimicrobiia bacterium | reverse complement strand
GAGACCGGGATGTCCCTCGGCACGCCGCACTATATGAGTCCCGAGCAGGCGATGGGCGAGCGCGATCTCGACGCGCGGACTGATGTGTACGCGCTGGGGTGCGTCGCATACGAGATGCTGGTGGGCGAGCCCCCGTTCTCGGGGCCGACGGCGCAGGCAATCGTCGCCAAGGTGATGACCGCAACACCCGAGTCGATCACGAACACCCGCAAGACGGTGCCGCCGTCGGTGGAGGACGCGGTGCACACCGCGCTCCAGAAGCTGCCGGCCGACCGGTTCGCGACGGCGAAGGAGTTCGCGGAGGCGCTCGGTGGAGCGACCACGGGCACGCGCCGCACCAGCGGCATCGTCCGTGACCGGCCTGCCAGCACTGCGCGCTGGCTGCGCGATTGGCGGAGCGTCTCGGCACTGGCAGCGGTGGTGGCATTGGCTGCGATGGTGATCCTTGGTCGCGGCGGTTCCTCCGCGCCGCCCGAAATGAGCCACAAGGAGTACCTGAGCTTCCCGGATTCGCTCGCCCCCACATCGATCATCGGCCGGACCTTCGCGATCTCACCCGACGGCCAGGAAGTCGTGTACCCCACGACGGGCTCGGCCGGTGACGGATCGCTGACCGTGCTGATGCGCAAGCGGCTCAACCAGCTCGATCCCACCGAGATCCCCGGCA
This sequence comes from uncultured Acidimicrobiia bacterium, assembly GCA_964471875.1. Classification (GTDB taxonomy): domain Bacteria; phylum Actinomycetota; class Acidimicrobiia; order Spongiisociales; family UBA11373; genus UBA11373. The sequence goes on along the minus strand of CAYYIA010000306.1, from coordinate 1,633 downwards.
CGCCGGATGCCCGGTGGCCGGAGTATTCCCCCGATGGCTCGCAGCTCGCCTACGTCCGGACCGTCTTTGCGCAGGGGGCACTGCAGGTCATCTCGCTCACGAGTGGGCAGCCTCGAACGCTCGTCCCAGACTCCGTCTTCATCGGGATCTCGTGGGGCACTGATGACTACATCTACTTCTCCCGATTGGGGGGGATCTTCCGGATCCCTGCTGACGGTGGACCGATGGATACGCTCACCGCTCAGGAGGCTGGCAGCGCTGTAAATGATCGATGGCCGGTCGCCGTTCCTGGTGGCCGGGGCGTCCTCTTTGCCCGGCAACGCGGGACGGGGACCCAGGAGTTGCTCGCCCTCGCGCCGGGGGGTCGCGAGCCGCGCCGAGTGATGGAGGGGATCCCGGTCGCCGTGCTCCCCTCCGGCGTGCTCCTGTTCACGATCGATGGTCGGCAGGTCTCCGGGGTGGCGTTCGACCTCGAGCGCCTCGAGGTCAATGGCACGCCCGTCTCGGTTGCCACCGAGCTGCGGAACAATACCGCCACAATCGCCGATGCCGCCTTCTCGACCGCCGGGACGGTGCTGTACTGGAAGGACGGTGGTGCCTCCCGCCGTGTGTACTGGGTCGATCGCGGCGGGGTCGCCAAGGTGATCGATCCGTCATGGCGGACGCCGATCGCCGAATCTCCCGCGATTTCTCCTGACGGTCGGCGCCTCGCGATCTCCTCGGGGAACGCGCTCGAGGTGAAGCAGCTCGATGAGGGGCCGGCGACGCAGGTGGTGCGGCCGATCGGTGGCCGGAACCACCTCAGGCCTGCCTGGCACCCCGACGGGAACTCGCTGCTGTTCTATCGCAGCGGTGAAAAGGACTCGGTGCTGCGCGTGCGGGACGACGGGGTCGGCGAGCTGAGCCCCACGGTGGATGAACCGCGCGGCGTCGCCGACGCGATCTGGTCGCCGGACGGGCGCTGGATGGTGTACCGAACCTCGGTGGAGGGTCCGGGTGGGTCGGACATCTACGCCAAGCAAGTGGGCAACGACGATCCACCGATCGCGGTGTCGACCGCCGCCGGCTCCCAGGTGACCCCGGAATTCTCACCGGACGGCAAATGGCTGGCCTATGCTTCGTCCGAGGGGGGAGGGTTCGAGATCTACCTCCGGCCTTTCCCCAACGTCGAGGATCGCCGGATCCAGGTCTCCGTCCGCGGCGGTCGGCAGCCGCGCTGGTCGCGCCGGAGCGGTGAGCTGTTCTATGTCGGGCCTGACGAGATGATGATGGCCGTACGGATCCGCACCGAGCCCACGCTGGACGTCGGACCTCCGGTGCCGCTGTTCCGAGTCGCGCCATTTTTCGTCAGCACTGCGTTCCACAAGAACTACGACGTGGACGCCGACGGCCAGCGATTCGTGATGGTTGGCACGAGCGGAGTCCCCCAAGTGGTCCGGATCGACAACTGGATGGCCGACTTCCCGGAGCTGCGCAAGTGAGTGGCAACCTCGATCGGCTCACGGCCGCGCTCGCCGACCGCTACCGCCTCGAGCGTGAACTCGGTGCGGGCGGGATGGCGACGGTGTACCTCGCCCAGGACCTGAAGCACGATCGCCAGGTCGCGATCAAGGTGTTGAGACCCGAGCTCGCC
>CAYYIA010000305.1:0-2306 GCA_964471875.1 uncultured Acidimicrobiia bacterium | reverse complement strand
CCTTGGCCCGGGGCCGGGCGATCTGGAGCTGCCACACCAGCCAGCACACCGCCGATCGTTGCCCGTCGGCCTCCCACCCGCCGGCGAGGTCCCACCCGGCGATGGTGCGGATCAGCTCGGCCTCGGCCCGCTCGGCGATCGAGAACACGTCTCGCACCCGGTCCGAGTGCGCCAACGACGACCACCCGGCCCGGTCCTCCGCGGCGAGCGCTTTCAGGTTGAGGTGCGTCTCGGCGACCGCGTCGTGCATGACCACAGTATGCGCAGGGGGTCTGACAGTTGTTCTCTGTGGCTGAAACACCACAGAACGTGGCGGCGTGCAGACAACGGGCGGCCGCTGATGCAGCGCTCGCCAGGGCACCCCTCCGGCCTACGTCGACGCCCGAATCGGCCGGCCGCGCCACGAGAGCCGCCAGTCGCTACGACAGGTCGTCCCCGGGGCGCCCGCCGGAAAGATCGGCGTCCGTACGGTCGTGATCGAGGTCACGCAGGAGCGCCTTCGCCCCCGAGTAGATCCGCGAGCGCAGGTCGTCCAGGTCCGCGGTGGCCCCGAGATCCACGAGGTCATGACCCGTGCCCGACGTGAGGACGAGGTCCTTGAAGCTGCCCATCCCACCGAAATTCCCCAAGAGCCGTTCGAGCCCGTATCGGCTGCCCGCTTCGATCTGGCGACCCTGGGTGACGAGCGTGTCCCGCCAGAAGGTGTCACCCGACTCGTTCAGGAGCTCGATGGCACGGTGCGGGTCGGCGAGCAGCCTCTGGAGCAGTCGGTCGAACTCGGCGTCGTCCACTCGTTCATCCTCACAGAGCGAGCGAGCCGTCCGCGGCCGCCGAGCACCCATGGATCAGCGCCTCCACGGTTCCTGTCAACTCCGAGGGCTCAGCTGGGACAGGGTTCCATCGCCTCGGTTGACGACCCAGACGTCGTCGGCGAACGTTGTTACTCCGTACGGATCCGTTCCGACGTCGAACGATCTGACGACCTCGCCAAGCGAGGCGTCAACAAGCGTCACGGTACCGTCATCACTTCCGGTGACCCAGAGAGCATCACCGGCGGCGGCGACCCAGGTGGGGTCGGTGCCCACGTCCACGGTCGACATTACGTCAAGTGTCTCGCTGTCGACACCTACTATCTCGCCACCACCCGGATTCGTGACCCAGACAACATTCCCGGTTGCAGCCACAGACACAGCATCCCCGCCGATGCTGATGACGTCGGTGACTGCATCGATGCTTGGATCCACGCGTGACACAGTTCCGTCTAAGTCGTCATTACTAGCCACCCAGATCGCACCCTCGGATGCCGTGATACCTACGGGCGACCCACCGTGAATCTCGGCCACTACGCGGCGGGACACGGGATCGATACGCCACACGACCTCTTGCCCGGTGACCCAGATTGCCCTGTCACCGTCAACGACAATGTCGTGCGGATCCTCCCCGCTGAGAGGGATCGTGTCGGTGACCTCTGAGGTTTCGGGGTCTATACGGGAGAGGATCGCGCCGTCATCGCCGCCCGCCACCCATACGTCCTCGTCGGTCGCCGTGATGGCCAGCGCCTCACTTCCGACATCGATGGTGTCGACGACAGAACCCCGCTCCGCATCGATGTGCAGGACAGTGCCGTCCTCGATCGTGACCCAGACACCCGACGTGTTCGCCGCGACCCGCTGTGGCATTTCTGGCTCTCCCACATCGATGGTGTCGACCAGTTCGTAATCAGCAGAACTGGCATCCTCCACGGACACAGTCCCTCGCGTGTTGGAGCCACATGCCGCCAGTGCGAGCGCAATACACGCAGTGCAACGCCACCGAGCCACGAGTCAAGACCCTACATGGGACCCAGTCGACTGTCGAGCGGCTGTCAGGGTGGTCAGGGGGCCTGCAAATGAACGCGTCGAACGAGCCACTCGTAGGCGTAGACCCGTTCACCGGGTGAGCAATCTGCCTAGAGGTGGGGGCGCCGGGCCCGGGTCTTGCAGGCGCCGCCGCGGCGGCGTGCCGGCTGAACTGGCGCCTGATCTTGTTGCCAGGGCCACCGAATCGGGCGCCAGCTCGGGAGCTCGCTGAACTGGCGCCTGATCTTGTTGCCAGGGCCACCGAATCGGGCGCCAGTTCGGCGGACGGCGAGGCGGCGGGGCGGCGAGGTGCGAGCCTGGCGGGCGTGGAGGCCGCCGACCCATCGCCGGAGCTGCACCTGCACCGGTGGTTCGACCCGGCCGTCCTCGCCCTCGCCGGCTTCGCCGCCGCAGCGGGGTTCAGCCAGTTCAGCGTGGTCGCGTCGCTCGGCGACGTCGCCCGCTCCT
>CAYYIA010000304.1:0-2311 GCA_964471875.1 uncultured Acidimicrobiia bacterium | reverse complement strand
GACGGAGGGTGGAGAACGGAGGGAGCAACCCCTCTGTTCTCCACCCTCCGTTCTCTTTCTCACTCCTCGTCCAGGTGCACCCCGCGGAATCTCCTCCCGCCACGGCTTGACGGGTCCCGTACCCGGGCCCACCCTTCTCCGATTCCCTCGCTCGGGGGTTCGCCCTGCACCGTCGCCGCTTTCTGGCCGCCACGTCGTCGGTCGTGGCTGGCAGCGCCCTCCTCCCGCACGTCTCCCTGGCGCGCCGTCGGCCGGTGTCGCTCGAGCTCACGGCCGCGCCGCTCCGCGCCACCCTCTCGCGCGGCAAACCGTGCACCGCCTGGGCCTACAACGGCACGCTGCCCGGACCAACCCTCGAACTGCGCGAGGGCGATGACGTCGAGGTCCTCTTTCGCAACCGCCTCGACGAACCCAGCACCATTCATTGGCACGGCCTGCACATCCCGTTCGCGTCCGACGGCTCGCCGTTCCACCCGGTGCCGCCCGGCGCAGACTTCACCTACCGGTTCACGATTCCCCGCGGGAGCGCTGGCACCTACTGGTACCACCCGCATCCGCACCACCGCACCGGTCACCAGATCGCGCACGGGCTGCACGGCGCCCTGATCGTGCGGGCCCCGGACGATCCGCTCGCGCACCTCCCCGAGCGGGTGCTCGTGCTCTGGGACAACCGCTTCGATGCCGACGGCAGGATCGAGCTGCATCCGCGGGAGACGGCGCCGGGGCGGGTCGACTTCGAGAACGGTCGCGAGGGCGATCACCACTTCGTGAACGGCACCCTCTCGCCGACCTTCCCGATCCGCTCGGGCGAGGTGCAGCGCTGGCGGATCATCAACGCCTCGGCGGCGCGCTACTACCGGCTTGCGCTCGAGGGCCACACGCTGCTGCACGTGGGATCGGACGGCGGATTGTTCGAGCGGCCGGTCGAGGTCCCGGAGCTGCTCCTCGCGCCCTCGGAGCGCGTGGAGTTCCTGGTGCGGGGCACCGCGGCACCCGGCACCACGACGACCCTCGCGGCCCTCGGCTACAACCGCTACATCCCGCAGACCCGGCCCAGCAACTGGGCCGATCCCTGTCCGCTCGCCACGCTGCAGTATGCCAGCGCCCCCGCCGTGGAGCCCGTCCCGATTCCGGCCACGCTCCGGAGGGTGCCGCCGATCGACGCAGCGGCCGCCAGCGTGACGCGGGTGCTGTCGCTCTCCCAGGGGATGATCAACGGCAAGTTGATGGACCCGGAGCGGATCGACGAGTCGGCGCGCCTCGGGGCGACCGAACTCTGGGAGGTCGAGAACCTGGTCGGGATGGATCATCCGTTTCACCTGCACGGTTTCCAGTTCCAGGTGGTGGAGCGCAACGGCGTGCCGGAACCGTTCCGGTGCTGGAAGGACACCATCAACGTGCCGAAGCACGAGAGCGTGCGGTTCGCAGTGCAGTTCACCGACTTCCCCGGCAAGTGGATGTACCACTGCCACATTCTGGATCACGAGGACCACGGGATGATGGGCATCCTCGAGGTCCGCTGAACGGAGGCGAAGCGATGGAACGGAAGCACTGGGTGGTGGCGGCCGTGGCGGCGACCGGTGTGGTGCTCGCGGCGTCGGTGCCGCGCGCCGACGCGGTGGACGCCACCGCGCCGACCGCGGAGGAGATGCAGCAGCGGGCCGACGTGGAGAACGGCCGGCAGCAAGTGCTGGAGCACGGCTGTGCCGACTGTCACGGCGGCGGACCGAACCCGGCGGCCGAGGGCTACCTCGCCGGGATGCGCGACACCACGCAGCAGTTCCGGATCGGGCCGTTCATCACCCGGCCCCGCAACCTGACACCCGACAACCTCACCGGGATGGGCCGGTTCACCGAGCGCCAGATCTTCAACGCGATTCGCTACGGGTTGCGTCCCGGCGAGACGCCGGACGTCGAGATTACCTCGCGGGTCCCCGGCCAGGGCAACTTCCCGGCGACGCCCAAGTACCTGGCACCGCCGATGCCGTGGCCGGCCTTCCGCCACATGGCCGACCAGGACATCTGGGACATGGCGGCATACCTCAAGCGCGCGCTGCAGCCGGTGCGGAACCGGGTCGAGGACAGCGAAGGGCCGCCGGACTTCTGGGCCAGCACCTACGTGGATGCCGCGTTCGGGACCTATCCGGCGGCGGCGTTCCCGACGGCGCGAGAGCGGCGGCCTTAGACCGAGTCGCGCGTCGCGAGTCGCGGGTCGTGAGAGCGCATCTCTCGCGACCCGAGACCCACCTCTCCTAAAGCCGTATCGTCGCCACCAGCGCGTCCTTGAGGCTGTTCCAGAGGTGCTGGATCA
>CAYYIA010000303.1:0-2322 GCA_964471875.1 uncultured Acidimicrobiia bacterium | reverse complement strand
GTCACAGGAGCGAGGGGATGTCGAGTTTCAGCGCCGCCAAGCCCGGGAGCATCGCCCGGATGCCCTGCTTGAGGGTGCCGATCGACTCGGCAAATCGGGCGAGCACTTCGGCATGGGTCACGGGCGGCACGTCATCGAGGCCGACGTCGTAATCGGTGACCACGGCGATCGACACGTAACCGATGCCGGCTTCGGCGCACAGCGCCGACTCGGGCATCTGGGTCATGTTGAGGAGCTCGAAACCTGCGGCGGCAAAGGCGCCACTCTCCGCCCTGGTCGAGAAGCGTGGGCCCTGGATCACCACGACCGTGCCCCCGTCGTGCACAGTCGCACCGGTGGTGCGCATGCCGTCGAGGGCGACCTTCCGCATTCCGGGGTGATACGGGTCGGCAAACGGCAGGTGCTGCACCGTGGGGCCTTCGAAGAAGGTGTGCTCGCGGCCCCAGGTGCGATCGACGATCTGATCGGGGACCACGAAGTGTCCGGGGGCCATCTCGCGCTTGATCGACCCCACGGCCGAGGGAGCGATGACCCGATCCACTCCCAGCTTGCGCATCGCCCACACGTTGGCCCGCATCGGGATGAGGTGCGGCGGGAACTGGTGGTTGCGACCGTGACGGGGGATGAAGGCCACCGGGATCCCGTCGATGTCACCGGTGAGCGGCATCTCGGAGGGAGTCCCGTACGGCGTCTCCAGCGGCTGCGCCTTGGCATGCTCGAGAAAGTCGTAGAACCCCGAACCGCCGAACACGCCGATCACAACGAGCCTCCTGCCTGGGACCGGGGGGATGGTAGGGCACCGATGCCTGCTGCCTGTCAGGAGGTGGGTGGTGGCAGGCCGCAGGGTCTCGTTGCCCGTTACCCGTTACCCGTTGCCCGATACCCGTTACCGCTTCGCTCTTCGCCAATTGCCAATCGCCAATTGCCAATCGCCCCCTCCACCTACCCCGCGTCGATCACACAGAACCGATTCCCCTCGGGGTCGGCGAGGATCACGTAGTCGGCGTCGGCGGGTCGCTTGTCCCAGTGGACTTCGGTGGCGCCGAGGGCGATGAGTCGGGCCACCTCTGCCGCCTGGTCTTCGGCGTAGAGGTCGAGGTGGATGCGGGGCGGCACCTGGACCGTCGAGCGGACCCGGTCGAGCGACAGGTTCGGCCCGACACCGCTGCGAGGTCGCAGCAAGGCAAAGTCGTCGGCATCCCCCTCGCGGGCGACGTAGTCGAGGGCCGCCGTCCAGAACGCCACCTGCCGCGGCAAGTCATCGACACGAATCACGATGGAACCGACCCGGATCATCGCCGCACGCTATCGGATGGGAGGGTTACCCGTTACCCGTTACCCGTTACCCGATACCCGATCCCCGAGTCCTGCCTGACACCTGAGACCTGACACCTTCTTGCTGGTGCCTGGTGCCTAGTGCCTAGTGCCTTCTTCCTACACTCGCCCCATCGTGGACCTTCCCACCATCGCCGCGGTCATCGCCGGCTACCTCATCGGCAGCGTCGACTTCGGGGTGATCGTCCCCCGGATGCGGGGGGTGGACATCTACGCCCACGGCAGCGGCAATCCTGGGACCACCAACGTGCTCCGGTCGATGGGCCGCAAGGCGGCGGCGCTGGTGATGGTGGGCGACATGGCGAAGGGATGCCTTGCCGCCGCCATCGGCGACCTTGTCGGCACCGAGGCGGTGGGGTTCGCCGCCGGATTCGCCGCAGTGCTCGGGCACTGCTTCCCGATCTGGCATCGCTTCCGCGGGGGGAAGGGGGTGGCCACCGCCGGCGGCATGATGCTGTGGCTCGAGCCGATCCTGGGGGTGGTGTTGCTCGCGGTGTGGGCGATGCTCGCCCTTGTGGCCAAGCGAGCCTCGCTTGCTTCGCTGGTGGTCGCCGTTGCCCTCGTTCCCGGGGTGCTCGTCTTCGGCCATGGCGGCTGGTCCGTGGGGTGGTCGGGGGCGGCGGCAGCGCTGGTGGTGGCCCGCCATCACGAGAACATCCGCCGCCTGCTGCGCGGTGTCGAGCGCCGGATCGAAGGGTGAAGAGGCTCGCCGCTGCGCGGCGTGAGGTCATCGCGGCGATGCCGCCGCTCCCGGTGGTGACGGTGCCCCTCGCCGACGCCCTGCATCTGGTGCTCGCGGAGGACGTGGCTGCGCCGCATCCGATCCCGCCGTTCACCAACTCCGGCGTCGATGGCTTTGCGGTCCGCGCCACCGACACCGCGATGGTGCCTGCGGATCTGGCCGTGATCGGCGACCTTCCCGCCGGAACGGCTCCGACGATCGGGCTCGACGCCGGCACAGCGATCCGGATCATGACCGGGGCAGCG
>CAYYIA010000302.1:0-2351 GCA_964471875.1 uncultured Acidimicrobiia bacterium | reverse complement strand
GATGGTCGGCCTCGCCGGGATGGAACGCCGTCTCCCCCACGAGTTGTCCGGAGGTGAGCAGCAACGGGTGGCGCTGGCCCGCGCCCTAGCGCCCTCGCCGGCGGTGATCCTGCTCGACGAACCCTTCTCCAACCTCGATGCCCCGCAGCGCGACCGGGTGCGACGGGAGGTGCGCAACATCCTGGTGGAGGCCCGCACCACCACCGTGTTCGTCACCCACGATCAGGCCGAGGCACTGGCCATCAGCGACGTGCTCGCGGTGATGCGGGCGGGACGGGTCCTGCAGACCGCCACCCCCAACGAGTTGTACTGCCACCCGACGAATGCCTGGGTGGCGCAGTTCCTCGGTGAGGGCTCCATCGTCGCCGGCACCGCCGGAGGCGGCAGCGTCGACACCCCGCTGGGGAGATTCGCCGCGCCCAACGATGCGGTCGGAGACGTCGAGGTGCTGATCCGCCCCGAACACGTGCGCCTCACCGCGGATTCGGGGGGCACCGGTCTCGTCGTCACCTCCGAGTACTACGGACACGACCAGTTGATCACCCTGCACGTCGCCGATGGCCGGCGACTACTCGCCCGCAGCGGACCGCTCCCTCTGTTCCGCCCCGGTGACCGGGTTCGGTACGAGGTGGGCGAGGTGGTGGTGCTGGGCGCCGTCGCCAACGGCTGATCGGCGACTCCCGTGATGGGGGCGCAGATCCGCCGGCAATTCGCACCTCGCGGCGACTACTCGCCGTCGGGATGCTTGGGGACGATCGTCGAACCGACCACCAGGCCGGCGGTCAGGAGCACCAGGTTCTTGATGACGAACTCGCCTTCCACGGTGAGCTTGAGCGGGTTCGAGTCGGAGAAGGCGACCTCGGGTCGCACCACGAAGACCAGCGCGGTGCCGATCATCTGAGCCACGAACACGCCGAGCACCCACCGCAGCATCCAACCGCCGATGAGACCGATCCCGATCACGATCTCGACGAAGCCGAGGGCGGGCACGAACCAGTCGGGATCGACCCAGTACACCGTGGAGCCCACCAGGTCGGAGACCGGCGACACCCCGAACACTTTGAGGCCTCCGAACCACACGAACACCACACCGAGTGAGACCCGCAGCAGCGTCGGGCTCCACCGACGCAACCAGGGAATGAGAAGGGCATCGAGACGGGCAATGAGGCTGCGCATCGGGCATTATGCGGTCCGCCGGTCGGACCAGATTCCGGATGCCGCGCCTTCATCAGAGGGGCCTCACGCCGTCTTGAGGCGCCCTTAGCCACTCCCACCGCACGCTCTGGCGAATCCGAAGTGAGGAGCGTTCATGAAGGTGTGGATCGATCCCGAGTTGTGCATGGGCGTGGGGACCTGCGAGAGCATCGAGCCCCTGGTCTTTCACGAGCGCGGCGACGGCCTCTGGGCAGTCAAGGAGTCTGCGGCGCACTTCGGCACCGAAGTGGTGTTCGACGGGAAGCGGGCTCCCCACGGGCGCGATGGCGCCGCCCGGGTCCCTGATGAGTTGAAGGACTTCGTGCTCGAAGCGGCCGAGGCCTGCCCCGGCGAGTGCATCTTCATCGAGCCGTAGCGAGGCTACGCCACGCCGTGTTCGCGCCGCAGGCTCCACGCCGCGCTGCCATACGCGCCCAGGCCCACCAGCAGCACCGCCAGGTAGAGGAGCACCGCGATCAGCGGCAACAACCACATCATTCCGCGCCAAAGAATCGTGCCGACGAGCAGCCCGGCCGCCACCCCTCCCTTGCCGCGCAGCAACCGCCTCCCCGCCGCGGTCACCGCGGGGAGGGGGCCAAGGAACAGGGCCACCACCCAGACGAGCAGCAACAGCAGCGCCACCGGGATCCCCACCAGGGTGAGGAACAGCGGAAGCATCAGCACCGGCGGGAGCAGCAGGATGCCGAGGCCGATGAGGGCCGAACGCCCCGGACGCCGCTCGGCGGCTTCGATGGCCCGTTGCGACCAGCCGCGGAACATCCACATGCCGATGAGGCCGGCGACGACGAATCCGAACACGCTGAGGATGGCGAAGAGCCGGGTCACTGAACTGGCCCACACCGGGGTGATCACGTCGCGTCGAGTGAACCTCCCATTGACGGCCGCTCCCGGATCGACCCGGGCATCGTCGGAGGCCTTGTAGAGGACGTCTCCCCCGATCACCGCTTCGTCCTCGAGGCTCAAACTTCCGGTGCGGGCATGGATGTCGCGCCCAATCGGTCCGTCGATCGACATGCGGAACACCTGGGCGCGAACGTCACGGCCCACCGCGGCATCCACCCCCAGCGAACCGGCGATCGCAAGCACGTCGCGTCCCACCGAACCGTCGATGGTCCCCTCACCGGCGACGGTGGCGA
>CAYYIA010000301.1:0-2352 GCA_964471875.1 uncultured Acidimicrobiia bacterium | reverse complement strand
GTGCGGTGACGAAGTCGATGACGTCGCCGCGATGCCCCGACCACAGCGGCGCCGTGGGCAGCCACTCCGGACGATGCGAGGGTGCTTGCTTCTCGTAGAACCAATCCCCTTCGGCGCCATTGGGAAAGCGGGCGAGCACGATGGCCCGGTCGCGCAAATGCGGCAGCAGCACCGGGGCGACCGAGTGGTAGTAGGCGACCAGATCGCCTTTCGTCTCGCCACCCGGGAAGAACGGCTTGTCGGGATTGCTCAACCGCACCCGTCGCTCCACCCCGACCGGGAGGAACCCATCTCCGTCGGCGACGATGCGGAGATCCTGGGGAAACCCCACCCGGCCTGACGCCAACGGGCGGGACTCGTCGACAGCGGAGACCAGCGGTTTGATCTTCGCCACCGCCTCCTCGAGTTCCGCCTGGATGGCGAGATGACTCGACTTCTCCCGTGCCTCGCTGATCAAGGTGATGCGCATTCCTGCCTCGACCGCGGCCGCCACCATCGGGGTCACCCGCAACGTGCCCTGCCCGTACGGAACGTGACGGATCTCGCCGGTGTGACCGAACTCGTTGTCGGTGAACTGGCAGTGGAGTGGATCGAGCGCCCACCCGGGGAAGTTGTCGCGAAGAAACCCGAACACCCCGAGAAAGTTGTCGACCGAGGTCAGGGCCCCCCCGGACATGGCGTGGACGTGCGCCCAGTCCACCACCGGATGCACGAACGGGAACGTGCGGGCGATGAGGGCGATGTCGCCCAGCGTGCCAAAGGCGCGATCGGTGCCACCCACCTCGAGGCCGAGCGCCACCCCGAGGTGGCGCACCTTCGGTTCGATCACCGCCAGACTCTCTGCAGCCAATTCGTGGAGTTGCTCAGGGGTGCGCTTCTTGACGTACCCGGTGTGGGCCACGATCACGCGGGAGCCGAAGGCGTGTCCGAGCTTCATCGTGTGCTCCAGGGCAGACCTGGTGAGCTTCGCCTTCTCCGGATCGTCCGAGGTGAGGATGGCGAAGTACGGGGCGTGGATGGAAATGGCGATGTCGCGCTCGGCGGCGAGGCGACCGAAGGACTCGCACCGCTTCTCCTTCCAGGGGAACCCCGACGTGAAGGCGAACTCGAACGCGGTATGTCCTCGCCGCACCAGGTCGTCGAGAAACCCGGCGTCATCGCCATCAGGCGGCAACCCGGAGATGCCAAAGCGGATCATGGGAAGAGCGTATCCGGCCCTTCGGGCCGGATACTCGGTGCCGGGTGCCGGGTACCGGATGCCCAGTAGGTCGTTGCCTCATCCGGTGCCCGGTACCCGGTACCCGTAATCTCCCCTCATGCCCCGCTCCTCCGCCGATGTCGTCATCGCCGGCGCCGGCATCGTCGGGGTGGCCACGGGCTACTTCCTCGCGGTGCGGTCCGGGGTGGAGCGGGTGGTGCTGTGCGATCCGCTGCCTCCGCTCTCGCTCACCTCGGACAAGTCGACCGAGTGCTATCGGAACCTGTGGCCCAACCAGCCGATGGTCACCCTCATGAACCGCTCGATCGACGTCATCGAGGAGTTGGCGCTCGAGAGCGGCAACGCCTTCGGGCTCAATCGCCGCGGATACCTCTACGTCACCGCCGATGCGCAGCGCCTCGCCGCCTTGCAGGAGTCCGCAGAGCGTGCCGCGGGGTTCGGAACCGGACCGGTGCGGGTGCACACGAAGGGCCAGGCTTCGTACGCACCCGCATCCGCTGAGGGATGGCAGGGTGCTCCCACCGGCACCGATCTCATCGCCGATCCAGCCTTGCTGCAGCACCACTTCCCGGGGATCACCGAGCGCGCCGTCGGCGCCCTCCATGTGCGGCGGGCCGGGTGGCTCTCGGCACAGCAACTCGGGGCGTACCTCCTCGAGCGGGCTCGCGACACTGGGCTAGAAGTGGTGCCACAACGGGTGACCGCCATCGAGGTCACCGGAAGCAAGGTGTCCGGTGTCGCTCTCGATGACGGCACCCGCCTCGACTGCGGGGCGTTCGTCGACGCCGCAGGACCGATGCTGGCCCCGGTGGCGGGTCTGCTCGGCGAACACCTGCCAGTCCACTCCGAGGTCCACCACAAGGTCGGGTTCCGGGACCCGCTCGGGGTGATTCCCCGCGATGCCGGCCTGCTCATCTGGAACGACCCGCAGCGTGTGGCCTGGTCCGATGAGGAGCGGCTTCACCTCGAAACCGAGGGCCGGCACGACCTGCTCGGGGAGATGCCCATCGCCTGCCACGGGCGACCCGAGGGAGGGCCGGGGTCACCGTGGGTGCTGGCACTGTGGGAGTACCACCGCGCGGTGATGGATCCGGTGTGGCCGTTGCCCGAGGATCCCCTTTACGGCGAGGTCG
>CAYYIA010000300.1:0-2361 GCA_964471875.1 uncultured Acidimicrobiia bacterium | reverse complement strand
GATACCTGATACCTGACACCCTCCGGGGGTAACGCCTCCGCCCGGAACCCGATCACCCACGTAGAGCGTCTCAATTGTGTCGTACCCGAGTAATAGGTTGAAACCATGAGCACGAAGACCACCTCAATCCGCGCTGAAGCAGACGCCGAGGTGTCGGCGGCGCTGGCGGCGCTGGCGATCCTCGATGTCGAGGTCGTCGATCGCTGCCCATCAGCCGATTGTCCGCTGTGCGGACCGGCCCTTCCCATCGCCGCCTGACGGGGGAGTGTCCCCGGCCGGGGCTCTGATCCGACTGGTACCTTGCGCCGGTGGAGTCCACCTGGCGGCCAACCCGCCGCAGCGTCGCCGCCTGGGCCGTCTACGACCTCGCCAATACGATCTTCGCCCTGGGCGTCGGGTCGCTCTACTTCGCCGACTGGCTCACCGACCATCGGGGTGATCTCCCGCGGTGGGTGACCCGGGGCGACACGGCAGATCTCGCTCTCACCATCGCCGTGGATCTCGCCATGGTGGTGGTGATCGTCCTCGGCCCATGGATCGGGGCCCGAAGCGATCATCGCGGCACCCGGGTGCGCTACCTCATCCCGATGACGATCGCTGCGGTGATCCCCACATTCCTTCTCGCCTCCACCGGCGTGGTGGCGTCGCTGGCGCTGTACTCCCTTGCCCTCATCGGGGTGAACCTCGGTGCAGTGGTCTATGACGCCATGCTGCCCGATGTCTCGACTCCCGAGACTGTCGGCAGGGTCTCTGGGATCGGAATCGCCGTCGGATACCTTGGCTCCTTCGTCGCCGTCGCCATCGGTGCCCTGCTGCTCGACGACTACGGCCACGATGCGGTGTTCAAGGCGATCGCCGTGTGCTTCCTGCTCTTTGCGATCCCGAGCTTCGTCTGGGTGCGGGAGCGGCCTCGGCCGAGAGCGGCGGGACCGGCGCCCACCCTGGCTTCGAGCGGACGGCGGCTGGTGGGTTCGTGGCGGCGGGCGCGGACCTATCGCGGAGTCGCGCGCTTCCTCGTGGGCAGGTTCCTCTACACCGATGCGGTGAACACGCTCATCGGCGGCTACCTGACGATCTATGCCAAGGAGGAGCTCGACTTCACCTCGTCGGATCTGCAACTCCTGCTCACTGCGGCGATCTCAACCGCCATCGTCGGTGGCTACCTGGGCGGACGGCTCGTGGATCGGATTGGCCCCCGGCGGTTGCTGCACATCGTGCTGTATCTCTGGATGGTGGCGATGGCCATCGGCATCGTCGCCGGCGCCGCCGGGGCCGGGGCACTCGCCTGGCCGCTCGGCGGACTCGGGGGACTCGCCCTCGGTGCCACCTGGGCGGCAGATCGGGTGTACATGCAGCGCATATCACCGCCGCGCCACCTCGGCGAGTTCTACGGGCTCTACGCCACCGTGGGGCGGTTTGCCACCTTCCTCGGCCCACTCGTGTGGGGTGTCGTGGTGACAGTGGCCGGTCTGCCTCGCGAGGTGGCGCTCGGTGCGCTCATGGTCTTCCTCGTGGCGGCGCGGTTCGTGCTCCAGGGGGTGGACGACGACGTTCGGCAGTGGAGCCGGGAGGATCTCGCCGTCGCCGCCGGGTGACGGTCCTCCGACGGGGCGCGATACTTGGTCGCCGCCGCCATCCGAGGAGTGCCGATGTTCCACCCCTACTTCCCCGAGGCCTACTCGGACTTCACCGATCCCGCCAAGAAGGCGGCGTACGAGTTGGCGCTCGCCGGGGTGCGGTCCCGCTTCGGCGCCGCCTACGGCATGGTGATCGGTGGTGAGTGGCTCGAGACCGGTTCGTCGATCACGAGCGTCAACCCTGCGAAGCCCTCCGAGGTGGTGGGCACGGTGGCCGCCGGGGGAGTCGCCGAAGCCGAGCGCGCACTGCAGGCAGCATGGGCTGCCTATCCCGCATGGTCGGCTCGTCCGGTCGAGGAGCGAGCCCGGATCGGGGTGAAGCTGGCCGCGATCATGCGCCGCAACAAGTACGAGCTGGCGGCGATCGAAACCTTCGAGGCGGGCAAGAACTGGCTGGAAGCCGAGGCGGATGTCGCCGAGGCGATCGACTTCGTCGAGTACTACGCCCATCAGGCGGTGCGGCTGGCGGCACCGCTCGACATCGTCTCGGTGCCCGGTGAGGAGAACGAGTCCCATCTCATTCCCATCGGCGCCGGCGTGGCGATCCCGCCCTGGAACTTCCCCGGAGCGATCCTCATCGGCATGGCGATGGGTCCCGTGCTCGCCGGCAACACCATCGTCATCAAACCGGCATCCAACACTCCGGTGATCGGCGCACGGTTCATGGAGATGGTCGCCGAGGCCGGAATGCCACCCGGGGTGATCAACTACGTACCCGGGTCGG
>CAYYIA010000299.1:0-2367 GCA_964471875.1 uncultured Acidimicrobiia bacterium | reverse complement strand
GAGGTTGGCGACGAGTGAACGGAGCTGACGCGAGTCACCGGTGACGCGTGCTGCCGCCGGCGCCCGGTCGAAATCGAGGTCGATCCCTTTCGCCGCGGCCAGCGGCTGCATCTCGCGGGCGACTGCGTCGAGCACGGGACCGATCGACACGGGCTCGTCGTGTGTCGTCAGTGCCTCCGCCTGGGAGAGGTCCAGGATGTCGCCAACGAGACGGGCGAGGCGCTCGGCCTCGTGGCGCAGTCGCTCGGCAAGTCCTCCGGCGGCGGGGTCGCTGCTCACCGAACCGGCCAGAGCCTCGGCGAGCGCAGCGAGTGCCGCCAGGGGCGTCTTCAACTCATGGCTGACATTGGCGATGAAGTCGCGCCGCATCGCCGTCACGCGCCGTGCCTCGGTGACGTCTTCGACGAACGCGACGGCACCCACGCTCTCGATGCCGAAGTCGAGCGGCACGGCCGAGACCTCGAGCACGGACCGGACCGGGGTGTACAGCTCCACCTCGACCGACACCGCGTTGCGGCTCAGGATGGCCTGTTCGATCGAGTCCCGGATCCGCACCTGGGCGACGGCCTCACCGAGGCGAGTGCCGAGGAAGCGTTCGGCGGCGGCATTGGAGGTGATCACCACCCCGTGGTCGTCGGTGAGGAGCACACCAAGCGGAGCGGCCTGGACCGCGCCGGCGAGGCGGGATCGCTCGCGCTGCGCTTGGGCGCTCGATCGTTCGAGCCGATCGAGGGCCGCGCCGAGTGCGGCACTGCGGTGTCGGGGCCGCGTCGGGGTGCTTCCACCGATGCGGTCTACTGCCGCATCGATGGTGCGGGCGTGGCGGTGGTCCCGCACCCCGAGGAACACGGCTGCGATGGTCGCGGCCAGTCCGACGCCGACGAGCACGGCCGTGGTGGTGTCCACGAGTCGAGGATAGGTTTCTCCCCCCGCATGGGTGAGTACCCGAAGGGGGGCAGGTGGGCAACAGGCAAACCGGCAACTGAGAAGAAGTTCACCTTCCGTTCACCTTGGCGACGCGGGGGGGTCACCGGCCCGTTCGTACGGTGCCCGGTATGCAGTCCCCATCAGGAGGAAGTAACCACATGATCCGCAAGATCGGGCGCCTCGGCGCCCTCGTGCTCGTCACGGCTCTCGTAGCCGTCGCCTGCGGCGACGACGACGCGGCGACGACCACCACTGCGACGACCACAGCGGGGTCAGGACTCTCCGGCCAGATCGTGATCTCCGGATCGTCGACCGTGGAACCGATCTCCGCTCGCGTCGCAGAAGCCTTCGAGGCGATGAACCCCTCGGTGGCCATCAGCGTGGACGGTCCCGGCACCTCGGACGGCATGGTGCTGTTCTGCAACGGTGAGACGGACATCTCGGATGCCTCGCGGGCGATCAAGGACTCCGAACTGGAGACCTGCCTCGCCAACGGCATCGAGCCGATCGAGATCAAGGTGGCCATCGACGGCCTGTCGGTGCTCACCGCCCACGACAACACCGCGGTGTCCTGCCTGGACTTCGGCGACCTGTATGCGCTGCTCGGGTCGGAGTCGGTCGGGTTCGACTCGTGGTCCGATGCCAACGCTCTGGCGGCCGAACTCGCCGCCGCCGGCCTGGGAGGCTCGCATGCCCCTTATCCGGATGCACCGCTCGTGATCACCGCCCCCGGTGAGGAGTCGGGCACCTTCGACTCGTTCGTCGAGCTGGTGCTCGCCAAGGTCGCCGGACCTCGCGAGACCGATGACCTGCCCCGGATCGACTATGTCTCCTCCGGCAACGACAACGTGATCATCGAGGGCATCCAGATCAACCCGGCGTCGCTGGGTTGGGTGGGGTATGCCTTCTTCGTGGAGAACCAGGACACGGTCAAAGCCCTGGAGATCGACGGCGGCGACGGGTGCGTCGCACCGAATCCTGAGACCATCGCCTCGGGCGACTACCCGATCTCGCGTCCGCTGTTCATCTACGTGAACAAGGCGGCGGCCGAGGAGAAGCCGGAGGTTGCCGCCTTCGTGGACTTCTACCTCTCCGCCGAGGGGATCGTTGCGGTCGACGATGCCGGCTACGTCCGGCTCACCGACGAGGAGTTGGCGACATGGGTGGCCAACTGGGAGTCGCGCACCGTGGGCAAGGTCGCCTAGCGATCGAGTCGCACGCCCCCGCTCTCCCCGGGGGCAAGGTGAGAGGGGCGGATCGGACAGGTAGTGTCCGATCCGCCCCTCCCCACGAACGGGTCGGTCGACGAGTCACCGAGGAGCACGGGAATGCAGACCACCGAGGCGATCGAGACCCAACTCGGCGGTGTTCCCTCGCGGCGACGCCGGGAGGTGCGCATCCGCCGCTTCTTCTTCGCCGCCGCCGCCACCTCGGTGATCA
>CAYYIA010000298.1:0-2373 GCA_964471875.1 uncultured Acidimicrobiia bacterium | reverse complement strand
CGCCGGCCCTGGACGCCATGCGCTCGTCGGATCTCGTGCCCTACGAGACCCTGCTGGACGAGGAGCCGGTGGCGGTGATGATGGGGCACCTCGACGTGCCCGGGCTCACCGAGCCCGGGGTGCCCTCGAGCCTCAGCCCAGCCGCGCTCCGCCTGCTCCGGGAGGACTACGGCTTCGATGGCGTGGTGATCACCGACGACCTCGGCGGGATGGGCGCCGTCACCCAGCGCTTCGGCGAGCTCGAGGCGTCGAGGATGGCCCTGGCCGCCGGCGTGGACATGGTGCTCATCGGCCGGGGCGACCTCGGCGGCCTGGTCGACCACCTCGAGCAGGCGGTGGTCGCAGGCACCCTGCCGGAGGCCCGGGTGAACGAGTCGGTCGTCCGGATCCTCACCGCCAAGGGAGTCGACCCTTGTGAGATCGTGCTGCCCGGCGCCTGAGCTGCCTTCGGGCAGAGCGTCCGGTGCCAGTTCAGATACTCCCGACTTGGGCTTTCGCGGTCGCTGGAGGGTGGATCGGTAAGCTGCCGAAATGGCGGCGTGTCCCCAGTGCGGCGGGGTGGTGCCGGACGGTGCCCGATTCTGTCGTTCCTGTGGCTGTTCCCTCGTCGATGCGCCGGCGCCCCTCTCGCAAGCAAAGCCGTTGCCGGGGGTTCCCCGCAGAGTGGCCGTGTCCCGTTCGGTCATTGTCTTGGTGGTGGTCGTGGTCGTCGCGCTGGTCGGTGCGGTGGCGGTGCTGCTGACGCGAGATGACGGTGCGACATCAGCCGTGACCACACAGAACACGGCGACGTCGACCGGCCTAACGTCACCGCCGCTGGAGGGTGGTGCCCCGAGTGGTGGCTACGACGCCGAGGTCGAGGCGAATTTCATCGAGACCTGCACGGATCAAGCGGGAGCGCGAGACGTCTGCCAGTGCGCCTACGACGGCTTCGAGCGGGAGATCCCGTTCGACCGGTTCCAGGAGGTCGACGACCGCCTGCGTGACGATCCCGGCGCCGACCTGCCGGACGACTTCGTCCAGATCTACACCGAGTGCGTGGTCAGCGGTGAATGACCGCCGCGGAAGCGGCGGCCGGGGCACCGAATAGGATGCCTGCAGGATGGTGATCTGCGGGGCGTGTGGGAGTGACAACCGGGCGGAGGCCCGGTTCTGCCACGACTGCGGGGCGGTGCTGGCTCCACCGGTGCCGGGACCCGCGAAGGCCACCGTCACCTCGTTGCCCCCGCTCGGGCCTTCGCCGAGGCCTCTGGCCGTGCCGGCGGACCGTCCGCCGCCGAGCCCAAGACCGCCGGACTCCGTGCCGACGAACGGCCGCCCCGACTGGGTGCTGCCCGTGATCGTCGCCGCCGCGGTCGTGGTGGTGGTCGGCGCGATCGTGGCGGTGATGCTCGGTTCGGGGGGCGACGGTGACCAGGTCACGTCGGGGGGCGGCGGCACCGAGGCCGCCACGGTCACCACGCCGCCCGCCACCGTCGCTCCTCCCGCCACCACCTTCGACCCCGACGTGAGCGCGACCACGGCACCCGCAGCCGAGCGCACCCGCTCGGCCACGCTCTTCAGCAACTTCGCCCGCCTCCGCTCGGCACCGGATATCGGGGCGTCGGTGGTGGCCACCCTCGAGGCCGAGGGTGCGAGCATGGAGGTGATCGGCTCGAACGTGGACGGGTGGTACCACGTGCGGATCGGCGGCGACGAGGGCTATCTGTTCGGCACCTTCGTCGATCCGCCCGACCCGGGCCTGCGCATCGCCCAGACCAGCGGAGGCGACGCGGTGCTGCTGTATTCGTCGGGCGCCCCGATGGGCGTCGACAACGAGTCCGGTCCCAAGGTCCTCGTCATCGACACCTCCGGGTCGCTCTGGGAGGTCCTCCTCGCCGACGGGTCCACCGCCTACGTCGACGCCGCCACCGTCAGCGTGGTCCGGTAGCCCACGATGGCGCGCACCGGCTCCGTCGTGGCCATGGCCCTGGGTGCGGTGGTGCTCGCCGCGGGCGGGATCGCGGTCGGCCGCTCGACCGTGGCCTCACCGGCGCCGGCCGAGCCGGTGCCGAGCGCCACGAGCGCGGCACCGGCGGCCACCACGGCGCCGCCGGCGACCACGACCACGATCGTGTCGACCACCGTCACCACGCCCCGCTTCCTCGACCTTGCCGGCTGGACCGAGATCGCGCAGCAGCTCCCTGCCGTCACGGTGCCGAGCGACTGCGGGGTCCCGTTCGACGACCCCGAGAGCATGCCCAACGCCGACCGCTCGTACCGCGGTGGTGTGCACGGCGGCATCGACTTCATCTGCATGGAGCCGGGCCACGACGCCATCGCCGCGCTGCCCGGTCGGGTGGTGCTGGCGAACGACAGCTTCGTCGACGCGAC
>CAYYIA010000297.1:0-2383 GCA_964471875.1 uncultured Acidimicrobiia bacterium | reverse complement strand
CGGCGGCCACCACCGCGGCTTCGATCCACCTCCACTACGAGGGTGCCGTCGTCGAGACGCCGCTGGCCGCTATCACCGGTGCCCCGCACCTGTCGGGGGTGGCGGTGCTGGCGCCCGAGCAGGGTCTCGTGGAGTGGTTCCCGCATGCCGACCAATCCTTGACGCCGCTGGCGCCGTTTGCCGGCGAGGCGATCGGCGCCGGCTGGCGGGTGGCGGTCCTGGTTCCGGCGATGCGGATGGGCGAAGCCCATCGAGCGCTGCGCGGCATGGATCTCACCCTCCAGCCCTGGTGGGCTGATGGTGAGACGGTGAGGTTCGGGGGACCCGAAGTACCCTGAGCCGGGCCATGCCGGTACCGCTCTACACCCAGACGGTCATCGCCTTCCTCTGGGATTTCGATCGCACCCTCATTCCGGGCAATCAGCAGGAGTCGCTGTTTGCCGCCTACGGGGTGGACGAGTCCTCGTTCTGGCGTGAGGTGGACGGTCTCGTCGAGCACTACGCCGCCCGCGACATCATCGTCGCCCGCGACGTCGTCTACCTGCTCCACATCATCTCGTACGTCCAGGCGGGCAAGTTCCCCGGCCTCACCAACGCCCGCCTGCGCGAACTCGGCGCCTCCATCGAGACCGCCCCCGGCATCCCCGACTTCCTCGCCGCCACCCGGGACCGGGTCGCCTCGGACCCCCGCTTCTCCGCCGAGGGCATCACCGTCGAGCACTACGTGGTCTCGAGCGGCATCCGCCCCATGATCGAAGGCTCGAAGGTGGCCCCCTACCTCGACGGGATCTGGGCCAACACCTTCGTCGGCCAACTGGCCCCGCCCGGGTATCGCGATCGTCTCGACGTCGATCGCACCGAGTACCCCATCAGCCACGTCGGCTACATGATCGACAACACCGCCAAGACCCGGGCCATCTTCGAGATCAGCAAGGGCATCAACATGAATCCGGCGCTCGACGTGAATGCCCGCATGAGCAGCGACCAACGGCGGGTACCGATCCGCAACATGATCTACGTGGGTGATGGTCCGAGCGACATCCCGTGCTTCTCGATCATCAACGAGCGCGGCGGCAAGACCCTCGGCGTGTACACCACGTCGCCGCGCAACAACTTCCGCGGAGTGCGCGACCTGCAGGAGCAGGGCCGGGTGCAGGGGATGGCCGAGGCGGACTTCCGCCCCGGCGAGGCGGCGTATCTGTGGCTGATGGACTCGCTCGACCAGATCGCCGAGGGCATCCTCGCCGACCGCATCCGGGCGTTCGCCGACATCCCCCGGCCGCCGGGACACGTGTAGCGGCGCGGGTAGCCTTCCGCCATGGCCGAGACGATGTACCAGTGCGCGGACTGCGGCCTGCATTACACAGATCCTCAGACGGCCGACGCTTGCTACCAGTACTGCATCACGCATCACGCCTGCAACATGGAGATCACTCGGCGGTCCGTGGAACGTCAGCGGCCACCCCAGGGCACGAACACCGCGTCCCACTGATCCTCTGTTCCGGATTTGCGCCCATCGGACGCTTGATACCCTCCCGCGTGGGATTGCGACGCGCTCGGGAGGAGCACCATGCAGGTCAAGGGTTCCAAGGCACTGATCACCGGGGGAGGGAGCGGCCTCGGTGAGGCCACCGCCCGGCGCTTCGCCGCTGCCGGCGCCAAGGTGACCATCCTCGACTTGGCGTCATCGCATGGGGCCGAGGTCGCCGAGCACATCGGTGGCCACTTCGTGGCCGGCGACGTCACCGTCACCGCTGACGTCGCCGCCGCGGTGGATGCCGCCGCCGGGGCGATGGGCGGGATCCACCTCTGCCTCAACGCCGCCGGGATCGCCCCGGCGCATCGCGTGGTGAGCCGGAGCGGAGACCTGTTCCCCCTCGATCTCTATGAGAGGGTGCTGCGGGTCAACCTCATCGGCACCTTCGACGTCGTCCGCCACGTCGCCAAGCGCATGGCGGAGAACAAGCCCAATGAGGACGGCGAGCGTGGCGTGATCGTCAACGTCGCCTCCATCGCCGCCACCGAAGGTCAGATCGGCCAGGCCGCCTACTCCGCCTCGAAGGGCGGAGTGGCGGCGATGACGCTGCCGCTGGCGCGGGACCTGGCCTCGTACGGCATCCGGGTGAACACCATCGCTCCCGGGATCATGGAGACCCCGATGATCGGCGGCATGACCGACGAGGTGCGGGAGTCCCTCGCCCAGGTTCACGTGTTCCCCAAGCGCCTCGGCCGGCCGTCCGAGTTCGCCGCCCTGGTGCAGCACCTCTTCGAGAACACCCTGATCAACGGCGAGACGGTGCGCCTCGATGCGGCCGCACGGATGGGACCGAGGTAGCCGGGCTCCCTGGAGAGAACGCACATGCAGGCCCACGAACTGCTGGCT
>CAYYIA010000296.1:0-2405 GCA_964471875.1 uncultured Acidimicrobiia bacterium | reverse complement strand
CGTGTTCGCCGACGCCGACATCGAAGCTGCCCTCGACGGCGCCATCCTCGCCATCTTCGCCAACTCGGGCCAGATCTGCGTGGCCGGCTCGCGTCTGTTGGTGCAGGAGTCGATCCACGACGAGTTCGTGGCGCGCCTCGTCGAGAAGGCCAAGGCGATCACCATCGGCGGCCCCGAGGCCAACGCCATGATGAACCCGGTGATCAGTGCGGCGCAGAAGGCGCGCATCCTGGACTACATCGAGCAGGGCAAGAAGGTTGCTCGGTTGGTCACCGGCGGGGGGACCCCCGCCGACCCGAAGCTGCAGAAGGGGTTCTTCGTCGCACCGACGATCTTCGACCGGGTGCCCAACGATGCCGTCATCGCCCAGGAGGAGATCTTCGGGCCGGTGTTGTCGGTGTCCTCGTTCAAGGACTTCGACCAGGCGATCGCCATGGCCAACGACACCCGCTACGGCCTGGCGTCGGCGGTGTGGACCGAGAACGCCAAGACCGCCCATCTCGCCGCCCAGGCGATCCAGGCGGCCCAGGTGTTCATCAACCACTACTACACCGCCGCCTTCGAAGTCAGCCGTTCCCCGTACAAGGCGAGCGGCAGCGGCATGAGCGAAGGCCCCGACGCCATCTACGAGTTCCTGAACCAGAAGAGCGTGAGCGTCAAGTTGGGTGAGACCACTTGGGGGTGATCGGGGAAGTCCCCAGTCACCAGTCCCCAGTCGCCAGTCTCCAGTCCCCAGCCAGAACGGGGACCGGGTACCGGGTGCCCGGCACGCTAGGACCCGATTGGTGACTCGTGGGTTCCTGGTGACTGGAGACAGGCGACTGGTGACTTCTTGTGGCGACTGGAGACTGGGGACTGGAGACTCTGGCGGCGGGTGTCCACCGCCAGAAGACTATGGTCTGACCGTATGACCATGGAGGCAGCATGAAGGTCGTGGTGTTCACCGGGGTTGGCCAGGTCGAAGTCCGTGACGAGCCGTCGCCCCAGCCGGGTCCGGACCAGGTGGTGGTGGACGTGGCCGCCTGCGGGATCTGCACGTTCGAACGCCGACTGTTCGCCGGTGACAAGAAGTGGTATCCGGTGGCGCCCGGTCACGAAGCGGCCGGTGTCGTCAGCGCCGTCGGCAAGGCCGTCGATGGGTTGGAGGGGTCGGTGAAGGTCGGCGACCGGGTCACCATGGACCTGCTCACCCGGTGTGGCACCTGCGGTCCGTGCCGGCGCGGCAAGACCGCGCTGTGCCGTTACCGCCAGGGTCGCAAGCTCACGGACGGCACCGTGTCCTTCGGGGGCTTCGCCAGCCAGATCGCCCTCGACGCCAAGTCGGTGTATCCGATCGGCAATGCCTCGTTGTATCACGCCGCCATGGGCGAGCCGCTCGCCTGCTGCATCCACTCGCTGCGCCAGGGTGGGTTCCAGCCGGGCGACCGGGTGGCGATCATCGGCGGCGGCTTCATGGGACGGCTCCACCTCGCCCTCGCCAGGGTCGGCGGTGCGGCCAGCATCGGTGTCATCGATGTGTCGCCGGAGCGTCTCGAGATGGCGCGCGCCGCCGGTGCCCATTGGACGGCGAGCCCCGATGAGGCTCTCGCCACCGGCGGCAAGCAGGACGTCATCTACGTGACCGCCATGGCGGGTGTGGAGTTGGCCGTGTCGATGGCCGACAAGGGCGGCAGTGTCGTTCTGTACAGCGCCTTCGATGAGGCGTTGCCCGCCTCCGTCGGGGCCGACAAGTCGCACCGCGAAGAGGTATCGATCGTCGGTGCCTTCAGCCAGGAGCCGGCGGACTGGAAGCTGGGAGCGGCCTACATCCGCTCCGGCCTCATCGCCGCCGACCTCGACGCCATGGTCACCGCCAAGTTCGGCTTCGATCAGGTCACCGATGCCCTGAAACTGGTCACCACCAAGCCCACGTTCCGGGTGTTCGTCGAACCACCGGCCGTCAATGGCTGAAGAGGTCGTCGTCGGCGTCGATGTGGGGAGCAGCGGCTCGCGGGCGGTCGCCATCGACCGGCGCGGGCGCGTCGTCGCCACCGCCGAGGCCGAGCATCTCTCTTCGCCGTTCCCCCTCGGTGAGGCCGACCCTGCAGAGTGGCGCAAGGGAGCGGTGACCGCGATCGGCCGGCTCGGTGTCAACCCCGCCGCCATCGGCATCGGCGGCCAGGGTCCGACCACGGTCGCGGCGAACGGGGTGCGGGCGCTCACCCTGCGCCATCCCGCAGGCGCCACGGGAGGCCTGGAGAGCCAGCCGCTCGCCCAGGCCGCGGCACTGCGCCAGATCGTGGGCGAGGTCGCCCCGCGTCAGCTCTGGGACTGGCTGGCGGCCAGTCTCGGTGGCGACGATTCGGTCCAGACCGTGTGGCCGGGATCGCAGCCGCTCGACGGGTTCGGTGATCCGGTCGCGGTGG
>CAYYIA010000295.1:0-2457 GCA_964471875.1 uncultured Acidimicrobiia bacterium | reverse complement strand
GAGCGGGCGAACAGCGCCCCGAGCCCGAACCCGGCGATGCTCCCCATGAGGAACCCGACCGCGGCGCGGTGCCAGGTGATGGCGGCGTTCTTGATGAGCAGCCATCCCAGGATGTCGGCGTCGCGGGCGCGACTCACCGGCCGGAACAGCGCGGCGAAGATGTCGAACACGTGGGGCATCGACGAGTCGTCGGGCCGCACCGGCAGCCGCACGCTCGTAAAGGGGATCAACCCGTCGGTCGCCTTCCCCAATGCCTTGTAGCCCTCCCAGAGGAGGGCGAGTCCCAAAAAGATCGCCCCGAACACCAGCGTGCGCACCAACCACCGCGGCAGACGAGGGCGGGCTCCGAGGGTGGGGGCGAGGGTCGTCACGACGGGGATGGTACGCGGCGGGGAGCCGCGCGTCCCGGGGCGCCCTCGCGGTATCGGCCTGCACGCCAGCCCTTGCACGCCCCCACTCGCCGGCACCGACTGGGTAGGCTCACCGAATGTTGGGGGGCCTGCTGCGGGTGCTGGGTGTCGCCATGGGTGCCGGAGGCGTGGTCGGCGTGGCGCTCGGTCTCACCGTTCTTGCAGATGACGCGTCGGCCGGTGGCGGAGTGTCCGCGGCTACGGCCACCGCGTATGTCTGCCCGGGTGATGGCGAGGTGGGCACGCTCCACGGCGGAGATCGGGTGCTCATCACCGGGCGCAGCGGCGACTGGCTGGCGGTGCGCAATGTCCGCGGCGGGCTCGAGCGGGTCTTCGTCTCCTCAGCCGCGGTGTCCCCCGACTCCGATCTCAGCGCACTTCCTGAGGTGTCATGCGACCTTTCGGGGACGCTGACACTGGACGGCGCCACACCAACCACCGTGCCCACACCGGTGCCGACCCTTCCCGGGGAAGCCACGACGACGTCGACCACGGCCCCGGGCAACACCACCACGACGACGACCGCACCGCCGCCTTCGGTCGGTGCCCCATCGGCCAATCCTGATGAGATCTGGGAGAAGTACGACGGGTTCCCTTCCACCTGCCCCGGCAACGGGATCAGCCTTGTCTCCGCCTCGGTGTCCGCCCCGGCGGGGGTTCAGAGCGTCACGCTTTCGTGGACGAGTTCCATCGGCGGCGGCGCCAAGTCGATGACCTCGGGCGGTGGCACCTACTCCGCGTCGTTGGGACCATTCGACGCAGAAAATGCCGAGGGCGTCGCACTGAACGAGTCGATCACGATGGTCGCCACCGTCACCGTCATCGACGGCATGGGCAGGAGCGCATCGGGGCATGTGAACATCACCCTCAACGACTGCTCGTTCGGATGACCGGCCGTACCCGCATCGTGGTGGTGGCGATCGCCGGGTTTGTGGCCGCGCTGGTACTCGGTGTGATGGCAGGACGCATCCTTGGTGCTGACGATGAGGGCACGGCCGCGATCGATCCGGTGGTGGTGCCGGTGCCGGTTGGCGGCGACGACTTCGACACGTTTGCCGACGCGTATGCCTCCGCGGTCGAGGAGGCCCGCGCCGCGGCCTCGGCCCTTGGTGAGCCGCTCGGGCCGTCCGGTTCGGAGAGCAGCGCGCCGGTCCACGAGACATCGGACCTCGGTGCTGCCACTGACGACCCGACTGCGTTCGGACCACCGGGGTTCCCCACGGGATCGAGCACCGCCGCGGTCGACGGTTGCATCGGTGGTGGGGCGGACTGTCCGTACGGCACCGGGGGCACGGTGCTGCTCGCCATTCGCGAGATACCGCCCTTCGTCGGATATGCGCTCTTTTCACCCCCACCACCGGGATCGGGGAGCGTGGTGTGGTCGCCCGAGTGTCCCCCGGCTGCGGCCGGCGTCGGGGTGCCGGTCCTGGGAGCGAGCACGTCGCGACCGGCGACGATCACCGTCGACTACCGCGCCGGTGCGCGAGCAGGTACCGGGTACGAGGTGCAGGGGACCGTCACCTACACCACCCCCGATGCAGACGAAGCAGGTTGGAACTCATGGATCGCCGATGACGCCGCCTCCGCCACGGATCCCCGATCTTGGATCACCCACTGCGTCACGCTTCCGGACGACCTGCCGCCACGCACCGACTACTTGGCCTTCATTCGCTATGCCGACAAGTACGAGCCGTCCTTCTCGGTACCCAATCGGGCGACGCCCCTCCGATTCACGGTGCTCGGCCCCGACGGGGTCGTACCCGGCGCCGAGCGGCGCCCCACCTTCCTGTTGGGTTATGGCATCGATGACCTCCGCATCGGGGTGACACGCACCGCCGACCAAGAGGTGCAGGCCGTCGCGCTCGCCGGGGCGGATGCGGGTTCGTGCGACACCGGTGGCGACGAAGCGAGTGTGTTCGGATCGCCTGGAGCGCGGATCGCCACCATTCTCTCGGACCAGACCATTCCCGCGGATGTGCTCGCCGATCCCGGATACCTGTGGGACCCCGACTACACGGAGTCGGTCGTCCTCCGCATCGGCCTCGTC
>CAYYIA010000294.1:0-2462 GCA_964471875.1 uncultured Acidimicrobiia bacterium | reverse complement strand
CCTACTTCGAGAGCGCCAAGAAGTAGCGGCTACCCCCGCTCGGCTGCCATCTCCTCGATGCGGTCGATCCGGGCGACGATCGCTCGCATCTCCGCGGCGAAGGCTTCTCTCTCACGCAACCGCTCCACCTCGCCCCCCTCGAGCAGGCCGCGGTTGTTGGCGAGGCGGATGGCGCTCTCGAAGAGCGCGGTCGACACCGCCTCGGGGCTCTTGATGCGTTGCTGGGCGCGGTACTGACCACCGAGCGCCAGGGTCTCCGCCACCAGGTGCTTGGAATCCACATCCACCCGGAAGTCGCGGTTCACAAGGGCATCGGCGACGAGCAGGTAGGCCTCGAAGATGGGGCGCAGGACCCGGTGTGAGGTGAAGGGGCGGAACCGGCGCAGCACCGCGGCGGCATCACCGTCGGCGAGGTGCTGCTCCCAATCGGGATCGTGATAGGCCACCTCGGCCGCGACCTCATCACGGAACTCATCCTTTTCCGCGAAGAAGAACTCGAACTTGAGGAAGTCGCGCAACTCGGCGACCTCGGGCCAGAACGCCTCGGCGGGGTTCTCGGCGTCGGCAAACCCGAGCAGCGCCACCTCGGCGATGGCGCCGGTGGTGAACCAGTGGACGATGGTGTTGCGGTAGTAGGCGGCGGCGAGATGTTGGTCGGCTCCGATGGCGTACACCGTTTCGGTGCCACCTTCCCAGCGCGTCACCACCTTGTGCTCCACCAACGCGTCGAGGGCCACCTTCACCGCGGCCGGGTCGTCCAACTCGAGCCCTTCGGTCACGGGCAGGCCGCGCGCTTCGACGAAGGTGATGAAGTCGCGCAGTGCCGTGTGGGTTTCCTCGACGGTGATCGCCCGGTCGCCGACGCCGAGCAGCGCCATGGTCACCAGCGAGATGGGTGTGATCGGGGTGGCGCGGTTGATCCGCACGGACACCTCGAAGGCCAACTTGGCGATCTCGAGGTTCGACGCCTCCGGGTCGGGCTCCTGGCCCGCCGGGTAGCGCTCCAGCACCTCGGCCAGATTGATGGGCTCGCCGAAGGTGACATGGATGCGTCCGTAGCGGCGTCGGAGGCTGCGCAGCACCTTCAGCATCCAGGTGAACGACTCGCGCTCCTTCTTGGCGCCGCGCTGCTCGGCGGCGTGCGCACCGACGTCCTGGATCTGGTCGTAGGCGATGGAGACGGGCACCAGCACCACGTCGTCGCACGAGCCGCGCCGCCACGAGTCGGCGACGTAGGAGAGCATCCCGAAGCGCGGCTCACGCAGCTTGCCGGTGCGGCTGCGCCCGCCTTCGAGGTACCACTCCAGAGGGAACCGCCTCGCCAGGAGGTAGTCGACGTACCGCTTGAGGACGAACTTGTAGACCTCGTTGTCCTTGAACGAACGGCGGATGAAGAAGATCCCGTGGCGGCGCAGCAGCGGTCCGATGGGTACGAAGTTCATGTTGATGCCACCGGCGGTGTGGTTGGGCGGCAGGCCGTTTTCGTAGAGCACCGCGGTGAGGGCGAGGTGATCCATGTTCGACTTGTGCCCGGGGAGAAAGGCGAGCGAGTGCTGTTGGCCGAGGGCGGCGATGCGATCGAGGGCGTCGCGGTCGTAGCGAATGCGGTGCTCGTAGCCCATCGTGTAGATGGCTCGCACCAGCGCCGCCACCAGGTCGATGACGAACGTGCTCGGCGACGCCGCGATCTCCTTGAGGTATTTGGCGGCTCGGGCCGAGACCTCGGCCTCGTCCTCGCCGGTGCGACGCGCCAACTCCGACAGCCCCGCCTGGAACGACGCCGAGCCGACGAGGTCTTCCGCCACGAAGCGCGACACCTTGTAGCGATTTCCCCGCATCCGCCGTTCTGCCACCTCCAGGGTGAGCGCACCCTGCAGGGCGACGTACTCGGCGAACCCGGTGGGGGCGTCGGGGCGATGCACCCGGTCGGCCACCCAGCGGCGATGCACCTCCCCCACCGTGGCCGACTCACCGGTGAGCACGGCCACCTGCTCGGGTCGGAACCGCACGATGATCTCCTGGAGCAGGCGATTGGGGTCGCGGGGATCACCGAGGGTGATCAGATCGAAGAAGCTGGGAACCCGCTTCTTGCGTCCCCGGAGCAGACCCCAGGCCACCCGCACCGGCACCAGCAGCACATCGTCGCCGGTGGTGAGCGCCGTCTGCAGACTGGTCAGCGAACGCCGCTGCACCGAGCGTCGTCGCGAAGGTGGCAGCCACACCACCTGGTACTCGGAACCGGCGGGACGATGGCGGGCGATCCATTCATCGACGAGACGCTGCTCGAGCGCGCCTGAGGCATCGGCGAGCAAACAGATGCGCTTGCCCTCGTTGCGCGGCCACGGGCTCTCGCCCGGGCGGTCGACGGCGTGCAGACCCATGGAGGGAGGGTACCGGGTGCCGGGTACCGGGTGCCGGGTACCGGGTACCGGGTACCACATGCCAGATGCCATATGCCAGAT
>CAYYIA010000293.1:0-2469 GCA_964471875.1 uncultured Acidimicrobiia bacterium | reverse complement strand
GGGTCGTTGTGGGGAACCACGAAGATCATCTTCCGCCCGGGCCACAGTTTGAACAGCAGCGCGGTCACCACCCACACGAGGATCACGGGCACCGCCAGGAAGGGAACGTGCGAGCCGCGGACGTCGCTGGCGGTGTACAGGCCCTTCTTCTTGAGGAGGCGCCGGGTGCGGAGAAACCCGGCCTTGCCGACCGCGTCGAGCACCAGGTCGTAGCGCTGCGAGTCGCGGGTCCAGCGCTCCTTCTGGTAGTCGACCACGCGGTCGGGACCGAGACGCTTGACCACTTCGAGGTTGGCGGTGGGACCGACCGCC
This sequence comes from uncultured Acidimicrobiia bacterium, assembly GCA_964471875.1. GTDB lineage: Bacteria > Actinomycetota > Acidimicrobiia > Spongiisociales > UBA11373 > UBA11373. The sequence continues at coordinate 2,157 of CAYYIA010000293.1, read as the reverse complement.
GTAACCCGGGCGCCGAGATCCTTGGCGAGTTGCACGGCGGCGCTGCCGATCGCTCCCGTGGCGCCATACACCAGCACATCCTTTCCCGGACCGATCTTGGCCTTGCGCAACATGCCGAGTGAGTAGAGCGCGCCCTCGATGCTCGGCGCCGCCTCGACGTAACTGCGCTCGGAGGGAATGGGCACGACGAGTCGCGTCTCCTTGAGCGCCACGTACTCGGCATGGGCGCCGAAGGTCCCGTCGACCCATCCGGCGACCCGGTCTCCGACGGAGAATCGACTTGCCCCTTCGCCGAGGGCGACCACGTCGCCGGCGAACTCGGTGCCCCAGATCGGATTGCGGGGACGGCGTAGGCCACCCCAGAAGCGGATGATGAACGGCGTTCCGGCGCGGTAACCGCAGTCGGTCCGGTTGAGGGTGGTGGCCCGTACCCGGACCAGGATCTCACCGGGGCCGGGGGAGGGGGTGGGCACCTGTTCGATCTTCACCCGCTCGGGCTTGCCGTATCGGCGTGCCACCGCCGCCTTCATGGTCGGGGGAATCGGGCTCATCGTGACCTCCTCCGGTCGGTGGTGCGGTGAATCGGGCCGCCGTAACGCCAGGCGCGGCCGGCACGGAACAACTCGGCGGGTCGTCCGCCATCGGGCCCCGGCTCGGCGAGGCGGCCCGTGGGCACGAGCCAGCCCTCGCTGGCGGTGAGCGACCGGCGGAAATTCGCGGCGTCGAGCTGCACCCCCCAGATCGCTTCGTAGACGGTGCGGAGCTCGCCGAGGGTGAAGGTGGGGCCGACGAAGGCAGTGGCGACTCCACTCAGTTCGAGCTCGAGCCGGGCTCGTTCCAGGGCATCTCCCACGATGCGTCGATGGTCGAAGGCGAGTCCGACGGCTCCGGAGAGGATGCTCGACGCCGGATGGAGCGCTGCTTCGGCGGCATCGGACCCGGCGACGACCGGTCCGAGGTCACGGAGGACGGCCAGGTACGCAACGGTGACCACATTCATGCGCGGATCGCGCTCCGGATCGCCATAGGCCCCGAACTGCCGGAGGAGGGCAGCGGCATCCACACCCGTCTCTTCGGCAAGCTCACGCTGCGCTGCCTCATCGAGGGTCTCGGTGGGGCGCTTGAACCCGCCAGGAATCGCCCACATCCCCCGATATGGCTCGTCCCCGCGCCGGATCAACAGCACCTGGAGTGTTCCCGCTTCCATCGTGAGGATCACCACGTCCACGGTGACGGCGAAGGCGGGGTACTGCGATGGGTCGTAGCCTTCAGGGGGAACGGCGGCTGGGGTTCGTGTCATGCTGACACAAACCTACCAATGTCGGATGCGGAGGTCAACTCGTCGACACGCGCCCCTCGAGGCATCGCAGGGCAGTGCCCCCCAACGGCCTCGATCGTCAACCGAGCGGGGGAGCCAAGGAGTGCAGCGCCGCAACGACTGGGGCAAGGGCGGGATGCAGCACCGATGCTGCAGATGCCAGGCTCGTGATCTCGGCGAGCGGTTCCCCGGTGAACTCGTACCACTCGAACGTCGGGCCGGCGGTTCGGTCGATATCGACGGGAACCGTGACCAGGTACTGGGCGATCGGCGTCATGCAATGGGACATCACGCGGTAGAGGCGGCCGGCAGCGCGACCCTGGTCGGTGCCGGGTGTGAACATGCCGTCCATGGTCATGAACAGGATCCGGTACGCGGCGTTGAACAGGTCCGCGACCGGCCGGGTTCCAGCCGGGAGGTCGGCTGCACGCGGATTGTCGAGCACCGGCCAGGTCTCGCCAAGGGGAACGGTACCGTCTGCGATCTGGGCGAACTTGAAGTAGTGGGTCAGCTCTTCGTGCGCCGGGTCTGCCCACATGTCCTCACCGACCCCCTCACCCTGGTCGATGATGATCTCGAGGGCTCGGCAGGCGCTCTCCAGGTCCTGGATGAGCAGTAGGCCGCCGCTGTCTGCCGCATCGAAGGCCACCGGGCCGTAGAGCGTGGGATCCGACAGTTGCCGATCCGGCTGGTGGTTGCCAAAGAGGTCGGAGTCTGCGGCAAGGCGGTGCAGGGCCTCTTCGAGCGCCAGGTAGAACTGCCCGAGTGTCTGGTAGTCGTCCGGCTCCGGCGCGGCTCCTCGCACCTCGGGTCGCTCGATCGCCATGAACGTGTCTCTG
>CAYYIA010000292.1:0-2501 GCA_964471875.1 uncultured Acidimicrobiia bacterium | reverse complement strand
CTCAGGTGCGCATCGTCGAGTTGTACAGCGAGTCACTGGGAGAACCGGGAGGCGGAGCCGATACCCTGCCTCTGATGCTCGTGGAGAACGCCCGGCGCATCGCCGGTGCCTTGGAAGGCTGACCGTGGACTGGCTCACCGATCCCTTCGCCCTCGCCTTCCAGCAGCGAGCCCTCCTCGGTGGTGCCCTGGCTGCGATCGCCACCTCGGCGGCCGGCCTCTGGGTGGTGGTGCGGGGGATGACCTTCCTCGGCGACGCCCTGGTCCACGGTGTGGTCCCGGGCATCGCGATCGCGGTACTGGTGGGGTTCGATCCCACGATCGGTGCCGCCATTGCGGCCCTGGTGATGATCGGGGGGATCCGTCTGGTGCATCGCCAGACGGCATTCTCCGAGGACACCGGAATCGGCCTGCTCTTCGTCGGGATGCTCGGACTCGGAGTCATCCTGATCTCGCGCACCGCCTCCTACACCGGCAGCCTCACGGCCATCCTCTTCGGCAACGCCTTCGGGGTGACCAATGGCGACCTCATCTGGCTCGCGGTGGTGGCAATCGTGACGGTGGGCGGATCACTGCTCTTCTATCGCCGCTTCCTCGTGCTCTCGTTCAACGAGCAGAAAGCGCAGTTGCTCGGTCTCCGGCCCGGCCTCGCCCACGGCGCACTCCTGACACTGACCACCCTTGCCATCATCGGGTCGTCCCGCACGGTCGGCACCCTTCTGGTGCTCGGGCTGCTGGTGGCGCCTCCCGCCACCGCGGCGCTCTTGGTGCGCCGGGTCCCGGCAATGATCGGACTGTCGATGCTGATCGGAACCTTCTCGGTGGCGGCGGGCCTCGTGGTCTCGTACCACGCCGGCACTTCCGGATCCGCGACCATGGCCGTGCTCCCGGTGGGGCTGTTCTTCGTGGTGCTGACCCTGCGAAGCCTGCGCGCCCCGCAACGCTCCCGGTGAGTCACCGTTGCCAATAGGCTTCCCGACCGATGGACATCACCCTCCCCCGCGACCTCGAGACGACCCTGGCGGCGGCGGCCGCCGACCCTGAGGCCACGATCCTCGCCGGCGGCACCGACCTCATGGTGGGGGTCAACTATCACGGCGTGCGGCCCGCCGCCGTCATCGGCCTTCGCCGGGTCCTGGAACTCCAGGAGTGGGAAGGCGGGTTCATCGGGGCCGGGGTCACCTACCGTCGACTCGAGGCCGGTCCGATCGCCGGTCTGGCGCAAGCCGCCCGCACCGTGGGTTCACCGCAGATCCGCAGCGCAGGAACGATCGGCGGCAACCTCGGCACCGCCAGCCCTGCAGGCGACACCCTCCCGTTCCTCGCCGCCGTCGATGCCGCGGTGATGCTTCGCTCCGCCGACGGTGAACGCGCACTGCGGTGGGATGAGTTCATCACCGGACCGAAACGGACGGCGCGGCGACCGGGCGAGCTCATCATCGGGGTGCGGCTTCCCGACCGGCTGCCTCGCCACCAGGCCTTCGCCAAGATCGGGGTGCGCAACGCGATGGTCATCGCCATCGCTTCGTGCTGTGTGACCCGCGACGAGGACGGCACCACCCGAGTCGCCCTCGGCTCCGTCGGACCGACTCCGATCAGGGCTCGTCGCGCCGAGGAGATGATCTCCGCGGAGCGTCGGCCCACCGAGGCGACTCTGGCGGAGTTCGCCCGCCTGGTGACTGAGGAGGTCAAGCCCATCACCGACCATCGCTCCACTGCCGAGTACCGGAGGTATGCATCAGGGGTCATGGCACGGCGCCTGCTCGAGCGGGTGCTGTCGTGATCCGCATCACGGTCAACGGCGTCGACCGTACTGCGGACCCGGACGGGCCGGAGAGCCTGCTCACCACGTTGCGCGACCGCCTCGGGTTGCCCGGCTCGAAGAACGCCTGCGAGCAGGGTGAATGCGGGTCGTGCTCGGTCATCCTCGACGGCGAGTTGGTGTGCTCGTGCCTGGTGATGGCCGCCGATGCCGACGGATCCGAGGTGCGCACCATCGAGGGCATCGACGACCACGGAACGCTGAACGCGATCCAGGAGGCAATGGTCGGCGCCGGAGGCGTCCAGTGCGGGTTCTGCACCCCCGGCATCGTCGTCGCCGCCACGCACCTCTTCGAGGCCAATCCCCACCCGAGCGATGCGGAAATCCGTGAAGCCCTGGCCGGCAACATCTGTCGCTGCACCGGCTACGGCGCCATCGTGCGGGCCCTGTCCGCGATCGCCGGCACCGAGGCGCCATGACGACGCTGGTACGCACCGGGGTCGTCGGGGGAATCGGCACCTCCGTGCTCCGCCCCGATGGGATCCCCAAAATCAAGGGACAGTTCGCCTTCTCGTCGGACCTCGAGGCCGAGGGCATGCTGTGGGGTGCGACCGTGCGCAGTCCCCATCCCCGGGCACGCATCGTCGCCATCGACGTCGCCCCCGCCCTGGCCATCCCCGGGGTACGCACCGTGCTCACGCAGGACGATGTTCCTGGCAAAGCACACTTCGGCCTGGAGC
>CAYYIA010000291.1:0-2506 GCA_964471875.1 uncultured Acidimicrobiia bacterium | reverse complement strand
AAGCGCTCGAACACCCGCTCCCGGTCGGCGGGCAGGATCCCGGGACCGCGATCGCAGACCACCACGGAGGTCGGTTCGACCCGGATCTCGATCGGCGTGCTCGGCGGGCTGTACTTCACCGCGTTCTCCACCAGGTTGCCGATCGCCCGTTCCATCATCTGGGCCCGAGCGGGCACCGTGCCCGTCCCGGTGATCGACACCTCGATGCGGCGGCCGCTGCGGCGCCGCGCTCTCGAGGCCACGGCGTCGGCCAGGTCAGCCAGGTCCACCTCGACCACCGGTTCGTCGGTCGAGCGGTCGGTGGCCAGTTCCACCAGTTCGGTCATGAGGTGGGTGAGCTCGTCGACATCGGTGCGCACCGCGGCCAGCACCTCGGGACGGTCCTCTGGCGGGAGGTCATCGAACCGCTCGATCAGGTCGATGTTCGTGGTCAGGCTGGTGAGCGGCGTTCGCATCTCATGGCTGGCGTCGGTCACGAGGCGTTGTTGCTGGCGGCGTGAGGTGTCAAGGGCCTCGACCATGGCCGTGAGGCTCTCGCCGAGGTCGCGGAGCTCACCGGAGCCCGCGACCGGAACCGGCGTGGAAAGGTCCTGGGTGGTGGTGATGGTGCGGGCGGCGTCCCGCAGCCGCTGCACGGGACGGACGAGCCTCCCGGCCAGGAACCATCCGAGGATCCCACCCAGCGCACCGATGACGATGCTGCCCATGAGCAGGCCTTGCTTAAGGGCATCGAGCACCTCGATGGTGTCGCGGCGAGAGCGGGCGATCTGGATGGTGCCGCCTTCGTGGAAGGGGGCCGCCGCCACTCGGAAGGACTCGCCCGCCACCTCGACGGTCGTGAGCGTCACTTCGCTCTCGCCGGGACCGGGGTCCAAGGGGGTGAGTGGCGGCCCGCCGGGCACGCAGATCCGCACGGATCCGTTGGCCTGCACGATCTGGGCGGCGTCGGCCGGCTGGATCACGGCGTCGGGCGGACAGCCCGACTCGTCGACCGATCCCGATACCGGACCGCCGTCCCGGTCGGGGCCGATGCCGATCTCCCGGGTGCGGGTGGCAAGGCTGTCGTCGAAGGATGACTCGAGCCTCCGACTGGTGAGGAGCTGGGCACCGACTCCCGCCACCGCGGCCACGACGATGCCGAGCCCGCCGAGGGCGAGAGCGATCCGCCAGCGCAGGCTCATCGCCGCACGACGAACCCCACGCCCCGCACGGTCTCGACGAGGCGGGACTCGCCCGTCTCCTCGGTCTTGGCCCGCAGGTACGCGATGTGCACGTCGAGCGATCGGGAGGTGGTGTCGAAGTCGATGCCCCAGATCCGGTCATAGAGGGTCTCTCGGGTGAGGACGATGCCGGCGTTGTGCACGAGGAGCTCGAGGAGGTCGAACTCGGTCTTGGTGAGGGTCAGAGCCCGGCCGCCGCGGGTGGCGAGCCGGGCGTCGGGGTCGAGGCGCAGGTCTTGGGCCGTCAGGACGCTGTCGGAACCCGAGAGGCTGCTGCGGCGCAGCAGGGCCCGGACTCGAGCCGCCAACTCGCCCAGGGCGAAGGGTTTGACCAGGTAGTCGTCGGCGCCGGCGTCGAGCCCGGCGATCCGGTCGTCGACCTCGTGACGGGCCGTGAGGATGAGGATCGGAAGCGTCGGGCTGCGGTCCCGCAGGCGGCGACAGGCCGCCAGGCCGTCGAGGATCGGCATCATCACGTCCAGGATCACCAGGTCCGGTTCGCGCTCGATCACGGCCTCGACCGCCGCCAGCCCGTCGGCGACGGCCCGGACCTCGTAGCCCTCCAAGCAGAGTCCTCGCATGAGGGAGGCGCGCACGGCGCCGTCGTCCTCGGCCACCAGGACGTCGGCCTCGGCGCGGGTGGTCATGCGCGCACCGTAGAGGTGCAGTGCAAAGGCCGCGTTAAGGACAGGGAACTTCCATCTCCTTTGCCTGCTCCTAACACAGCCTGAACAGCGGTCGGCGAAGGTCACCACCCAGACCACACCGGAACCGGAGCCCCCATGACCAGAACCCCCTGTCGCCATCTCCTCGTCGCCTTCGCGGCGACCGTGCTCCTCGGGGCCTGTGGCGCCGATGCCGGCGAGGAGACCTCTGCGCCGGATGCGACGACCGAAGCGACCACGACCACCACGGAGGCCCCCGGGTTCCCGCCCGGCGCCGACGACGGTGGGCCACCCGAAGGATCGTTCGGGACGGCGCCTGCGCCGACCCACGCCGACCTCGCCTACGCGGATGTCTCCGACGCGCAGGTCCTCGATCTGTGGCTGCCCGAGGGGGCGACGGCGGCCACGCCACTGGTCATCTACATCCACGGCGGTGCGTTCCAGTTCGGCGACAAGGGCATGGTCGGTGGCAAGGTCCAGCCGCTCCTGGATGCCGGCTTCGCCGTGGCCAGCCTCGACTACCGCCTGTCGGGTGAGGCGACCTTCCCCGCCGGTGCCCAGGACGTGAAGGCGGCCGTGCGCTGGCTGCGGGCCAACGCCGCCCGGTACAAGATCAACCCG
>CAYYIA010000290.1:0-2509 GCA_964471875.1 uncultured Acidimicrobiia bacterium | reverse complement strand
GACACCCCGGCCGTGCTCGAATGGAACGTCGCGAAGGCCGATGAGTCGGCGTTCACCGCAACGCTCTTCGACCTGATCCGCAAGGGGGTGTTCACCGCAGAACCGATTTCGGTGGAGCGGCGCACCTGGGCCGGACTGAAGCGGGAGCAGATCTCCGATCTTCAGATCGGTCTCGGCAACACTGAGGACCCGTTGCGCGAGTTCGAGCGGCACGTGGTCACCATCGTCGGGCGGGTCCTCGAGGATGGACCCAAGCCGCTGCACGAGTTCCGCAAGGCGATTCGCGAGGATGCCGCAGCCAACGCCGCCACCTACCAGTCGTTCCGCGGCGCCGTGGGCCAGGCCACGCAGTCGGCGGGTCTGCTCGACTTGAGCGGCCGGATCAAAGGACCGGCCGTCCTCATCGGCCTCACCATCGTGGTGGCGGTCATCGCCTGGCTGGCCGGGCCGACCATCGTGGGCATGGTGACCGGCACCGTCAGTGAGACCGCCTTCCATGCCGGTGTGGTGGTGGTGGCGGTGTTCGCCTGTCTGGTGTTCGGTGGCCTCGCCGTGTTCCGTCGCCTCTGGGTGCGACGCTCCAAGCCGGGGGCCTTGCTGGCAGCGCGATGGGTTGCTTTTCGCAGCTACCTCGAGGACTTCTCGCGCATGAAGGAGGCCCCGCCGATCTCGCTCGCCATCTGGGAGCAGTACCTGGTGTACGGCATCGCCCTCGGCGTCGCCGAGGACGTGCTCGAGGCGGCCCGGCTGCACGCCCCGCAGGACCTTGCCGACAGCAGTCACCTCTACTGGTACGGCAGTCAGGGCTTTGGCGGCCACTCGAGCAACGCCATCTCCGGCATCGAGCGCGCCCTCAACGGGGCCTTCGCCGCACCGTCATCGTCGGGGGGTGGCGGCGGCTTCTCCGGTGGTGGCGGTGGTGGTGGCGGCGGCGGTGGTGGCGGAGCCTGGTGACGGCGGGCCACCGGTAGCATCCCGCACCCGACCCCCGAGACCACTGTGACTCTGGCCCGACTCACCGAGACGGTGCACGCCGTCGTCGATCCCGACCTGCGCCGTCCCATCGGCGGCCTGGGCATGGTGCGCGAGGTGTCGCTCGCCGAGGGCACGGCCCGCATCGGGTTGGTGGTCCCATCGTCCGGTTGGCACGCCGCACCGCTCGGTGACGCCATCCGAGCCGCGGTCGATGCGTTGGGGGTCGAGCGCGGTGAGATCGATGTCGCCTTCATGGACGATGACGCCCGTGCCGTGCTCGCCACCGAACTCCGGCGGGACCGGCCGACGATGCCCGGGGGCCAGGGCTCGAAGACCCGGGTGATCGCCGTCGCCTCGGGCAAGGGAGGAGTGGGCAAGTCCTCGGTCACGGCCAATGTCGCCGTCGCCCTCGCCCGATCGGGTCACGATGTCGCCGTGGTCGATGCCGACGTGTGGGGGTACTCGATCCCCCGCATGCTCGGCATCGAGCACCCACCGCAGGCCGTGGACACGCTGATCATCCCTTCGGGAGCCCACGGGGTTCGGGCCATCTCGATGGACTTCTTCGTCCCCAGCGACGAAGCCGTGGTGTGGCGGGGACCGATGCTGCACAAGGCTCTCGAGCAGTTCCTCGGCGATGTCTTCTGGGACGAGCCCGACTTCCTGCTCATCGACATGCCGCCGGGAACCGGCGACGTCGCCATCTCGATGTCGCAGTTCCTCCCCAGGGCGCAAACCCTCGTGGTGACGACGCCGCAGATCACGGCGCAACGGGTGGCGAAGCGGGCCGCCGGAATGGCGAAGAAGGTGAATCAGGAGGTGCTCGGCGTCGTCGAGAACATGTCCTGGTTTACGGGTGACGACGGCAAGCGTTACGAGATCTTCGGCGCCGGCGGGGGAGCGGCGCTTGCCGACGAACTAGGGGTGCCGCTGCTCGGAGCCATCCCCCTGCTGCCGGCGATGCGTGACGGGGCCGATCGGGGTGAACCGGTCGCACTCGCCGCCCCCGGTTCCGAGGCTGAATCGGCGTTCGCCACGATCGCGGCACGGATCGTCGAACTCCGCCCCCGGGTACGCACCAACCCGCAACTGATCATCCGCTGAGGCCGCGGGAGGCCCGGTTCACCCACAGTCTGGTAGGCCCGAGGTCGGCCGCCGGCTGGTCGAACCCGCAGGAAATATCAACCCACCTGTAGGCTGAGGAGGTGCCCGGCGTCTTCGATCCGAAGGCTGTTCAAGCGGACCACATCGCCCACCGCTTGTTGAGCGCCCACGTGCGGGCCGACCCGAGGGCCGTCGAGCGAGTCACCGGTGAACTCGAGGCACTCGATGACGCAGAACTGGTCCTGCTCGTGCTCGAGCGCGCCCTGGGTGTCTCCAGCAGCATCCTGCTCATGCTTGCCGGCCGGGTCGGCGCCAATGCGAGCCGCGCGGTCGAAGATGCCTTTCTCCCCGATCGGCTGCGCTGACCCGGAGTCGATCCCGGATCGATGCACCCCACGGTGAGGACGCTGTGGCCGGCTCCCGCCCTACG
>CAYYIA010000289.1:0-2511 GCA_964471875.1 uncultured Acidimicrobiia bacterium | reverse complement strand
GAGGTCATCGGGGCCGGCGGCTGGGACAAGGCCAAGGCCGCCGGAAAGGTCCGACTCGAAGGCAAGGAGTACCGCGTCCTCGAAGGCGACGTCGTGGTGGTGCGCTTCTCGGTCTAGCGGCACGCGAGCGCGGTAGCCTCGCCCAATGCGCGCCGTGCTCCAACGGGTGTCCTCCGCCAGGGTCGAGGTCGATGGGTCGGTGATCGGGGCCATCGAACTCGGATTGGTGGCGTTCGTCGGTGTGGGCCACGACGACGATGCTGCCGCCGCCGATCGTCTCGCCGAGACGATCGCCCATCTCCGGATCTTCACGGACGACGCCGGGAAGATGAATCTCGCCCTCGGTGACGTCGGGGGCGCCGTGCTCGTGGTCAGCCAGTTCACGCTGTTTGCCGACACGTCACGGGGACGCCGCCCCTCGTTCACCGAAGCCGCCGCAGCCGACATCGCTGAGGCGCTCGTGGAGCGGGTGGCGCTCACGCTCGCTGGATATGGCGTCCCGGTGGAGAGCGGGAGATTCCGGGCGCACATGGCGGTGACCCTGGTGAACGACGGACCCGTGACGATCGTCATCGACACCGCTTCTGGCTGACCCGAATTGGGGCCACGGCGCACTGAGCGCGATGATCCCGCAATGAGTCACTTCGCTCGCAGCCCCCTCTCGTTCGTAGTCGCTCCGATCGCTGCTGCCGCGGCGTGGTTGGGCTTCGATTCGATGGTGGCGGGGATCACCGTTCTGGTGGCCACCGCCCTCGCCTGGTTCTCGCTCCGACTCGCCCTGCCGGTGGACGGCGGAGTCCGTATCGTCTGGGCGCTCCTGGCGGCGGTGGCAACCGCCGTGGCAGTGATCCAATTCGTTCCCTATGGACGCGATCACACCAACCCGGCCGTGTCGGCAGAACCGGAGTGGGATCGCCCGGAGACGCGGGCTCTGGCGGTTCGGGCCTGTTACGACTGCCATAGCAACGAGACTGCCTGGCCGTGGTACACCGAGATCGCACCGGTGTCGTGGCTGGCGACCAACCACGTCGAGGAGGGCCGCGCCATCCTCGACTTCTCCACCTGGGATCAGCCCCAACACGAACTGGACGAGATGGCGGAGACGATCGACGAAGGGGAGATGCCTCCCACCTACTACACGATCCTGCATTCGACGGCCCGGTTGTCTGCGGCCGAGAAGCAGCAGCTGATCGATGGCCTCCGCGCCACCGTCGCAGCCTCTCCGCCGGGTTAGCCCGGCGGCTCCTGCGCCGTCGACCGCCTTCCGACGGAGGCGGCGAACTTCGGCGCCGTCAGGCCCACGATGGCGATGGCGTACCACACGAGCGTGTCGTCGGCGGCGATGCCCCACTGCGTACTCCACGCGTTGCTCGCCCACACCGCCGCCGCCCCGAGAAACCACCCGAGTGCGAGGAGGGTACCGGCCGCACTCCTCAGCACCCTGGCGGCACCTCCGAGCACGGGGAGTGTCACGAGCAGTCCTGCAGGCCACACCACGATGGCGGTCCCTGCCGTCACGCCGAGCCCCTTGCCGCCGCGGAACCCGAACCAGGGATTGTGGACCTGGGCGAGCACCGCGGCGACGGCGGCGGCGACAGAGGTGCTGTCGCCGTCGATGGAGGCGCCGACGACGGCGGCCGCCGCTCCCTTGACCAGGTCGAGGATCAGCACCACTGCCGCCATGCTTCGGCCGCCCACGCGGAGCGCATTGGCCGCGCCGGGATTGCCCGATCCCGACGCCCGTAGGTCGACTCCGCGGAGCCGGGCAACGAGATCCGCCGTGGGGAGCGATCCGGAGAGGTACCCGAAGGCGATCGCCCAGATCATGCGTTGGCCTCCAGCCAGGCGGTGCCGACCGGGCAGAGATGGGCGAAGTCGCAGTGCCGACAGGACTCTCCGGGAGTTGCCGGGTGATCGGCGGCAGTGGCGGTGGCGAGCAGCGCCCCGAGATGTTGGCGGGCCGTCCCCAGCCACTCCGCGTCGACACGCTCGGTGTACTCCTCGAGGTCCGTGCCCCCGCAGTACGCAAAGGTCACCCGTATGGCATCCGGGATGCGACCTCCAGCGAGGCCCGCCTCTGCGACGGCGAGGGCATACGCTTCGAGCTGGACCCGGCGAGCCGGATCGGCGGAGGCCCGGCCGCTCTTGAAGTCGACCACCTCCCATCCGGCAGGATCGGCGTAGACGGCGTCGATCCGGCCCGATACCCGCGCTCCGTCGAGTACGAGCGTGAACGGCGCCTCGACGAGAAGCGGGCGGGTCGTGGCGAAGCGGGACCGACTGAACCGCTCGAACGCGGTTTCCGGCGACGGTTCATCGCCCACCGCGTCGTACCACGCCGTGTCGACATCCTCGAACGCCACGGTGCCCCGGTTGTGCATCTCGATCCGGCGATGGAGCTCGACGCCACGCCGGGCTGCAACGCTGGGGCGGCGGGGAAGGCGGTCGATCTCGGACCAGTGGAACCGCTGCGGGCAGCCGGCGAGGGTCACCAGTCCCGTGACCGAGGTG
>CAYYIA010000288.1:0-2518 GCA_964471875.1 uncultured Acidimicrobiia bacterium | reverse complement strand
GTCGGCTTCACCGGTTCCACCGACACCGGCAAGAAGATCATCGCCGCCATGGGGGTGAAGCGCTCGATCATGGAGATGTCGGGCAACGGCCCCACTGTGGTCACCGCCGATGCCAACGTGACCGCGGCCGCCACCGCCGCGGTGTACGGCGCCTATTACAACGCCGGACAGGTGTGCTGTGCCACCGAGCGGGTGATCGTGGTCGATGAGGTGCACGACCGCTTCGTCGAAGAGGTCATGAAGGCATCGGAGGTGGTCCGCCTCGGCGATCCCTTCGATCCGGACACCAACATGGGACCGCTCAACAATGCGCCCACCGCGGCGAAGATGGATCGCCACATCGCCGATGCCGAGGGTCGTGGCGCCGAGGTGTTGCTCGGTGGCAGCCGCGCCAGCGGATTCCCCACCGACCTCTACTACCGCTTCACGGTGGTGGACCGGGTGCCCGAGGCAAGCCTCCTCTCGAAGGAGGAGTCGTTCGGGCCGGTGCTCCCCATCCTCACCGCCCGTGACGACGACGAAGCCGTGGCGATCGCCAATCGCACCCACCTCGGACTGCAGGCAGCGGTGTTCACCTCGAGCCTGAGCCGGGCCTTCTGGTATGCCGACCGCATCCGCAGCGGCACCGTGGTGATCAACGACTCCACCGACTTCTGGGAGACCTTCCAACCCTTCGGAGGCGCCGCCGGCACCGAGACCGGGTGGGGCAGAGGCAGCATCGAGGAGTTCACGGATCTGCAGACGCTGGTGATCGATATCGGGTAGGCGACTTCCGTTTCTCCCCCTCTTGGGGGGAGTACCCCGAAGTGGGGAGGGGGGCTTCCACCTCGCCGCGCGAAACCGGAAAGCCCCCTCCGTCGGCGGCGCGGACGCCGCCGCCACCTCCCCCAAGAGGGGAGGAACGCCCCTCAATCCCTCGGTTCGGGTTCGAACTCGCCTGCCGCCACCGCTCGCAGTGCCTCCTGGATCGACGAGCCGTCATAGATCTCATCAAGGTCGACCTCGATGCGCAGCACGCCGTGGTCGGGCTTGCGGCGAGCGCCGATCCGTTCCAGGGGGCGAAGAATGTCGGTGTTGTCGCCGAGCACCCAGCCGCGGAACGTGCGGATCCCGTTCTCCCGGGCTGCCGCCACCAGCACCCGTAGCAGCATCGAACCGATGCCCTGACCCTGGTGGTCGTCGACCACCGCGACCGCCGCCTCGGCGACCTCCGGATCGAGCGGATCGCGGATGTAGCGGGCCACACCCAGGCCAGTCCCTGCGGGTTCATCGACCGTCACGGCCACCCAGGCGTAGTGGTTGGTGTAGTCGATTTCCGTCAGGTACTTCAGCTCGCGTTCGTTCAGCGAGGTCACCGGGCGAAGGAAGCGGCGGTACCGGGATTCGGGCGAGAGGCGGGCAAGGCCCTCGACGAGCGCGTCCTTGTCCTCGGCGCGGATCGGGCGGAGGAGCGCACGCGTGCCGTCGCGCAGCGTGACGATCTGCTCGTGCGTCTCGTGGGTCACCGCCACAGGCTATCGGAGCGGGGTCCTAACCTCGGTGTCAGCCCGGGTGGCGAAACCGGCAGACGCGGCGGACTTAAAATCCGCTGTCCCTGATGGGGCGTGGGGGTTCAAGTCCCTCCCCGGGCACGGGCGGTTCGCGTCCGCATCCTTGGTTCGTCGCCTGTCCGGCGGCGCCTCCCGAAAGTGCCGGAGGCCCCTGATCACCGGGTTGGGGGTCGTGCGCCCCCCACTAGCCTCGCCAATCGAGCCGCATGTCAATCGAACTCCTCCTCGTACTCGCCCTCGTGCTGGCTGCGGAGTTCACCAACGGTCTCACCGATGCCGCCAACGCCATCGCCACGGTGGTGGGCACCCGGGTGCTTGCCCCCATGCATGCCGTACTCATGGCGGCGGTGCTCAACATGGCCGGAGTGCTCGTCACCGGCGCCGCCGTGGCCGCCACCATCGGCAAGGGGATCGTGCGACCCGAGGCCATCAACCTCGACACCGTGGCGGCGGGGATGCTGACCGTCGTGGTCTGGACCACTGCCGCGTGGTTCTACGGCATCCCCACCAGTGAAACCCATGAGCTGCTCGCCGGTCTCGCCGGCGCCGGGCTCGCCACCGCCGGTCCCTCGGTGCTGCTCTGGGGCGGTTGGGGCAAGGTCGGTGTCGGCCTGGCCATGTCGACCCTGATGGGCTTCGGTCTGGCGGCCCTGATCATGACTGCGGTCTACTGGGTGTTCCGGGCGATGCGCCGCGCCAGGGTGATGCAGATCTTCGGAAAGGCACAGGTCGTGTCGGCGGCGTTCATGGCCTTCAGCCACGGCAGCAACGATGGGCAGAAGTTCATGGGCGTGTTCGCCCTGGCGCTGCTCCTGGGGGGACAGACGACCGAATTCGAGGTCGAGCTCTGGGTGATGCTGCTGTGCGGATTCGTGATGGCCCTTGGCACCGCGCTGGGCGGGTGGCGGATCATCAAGACGATGGGGAGCAAGATCACGCGCCTGGAACCGGCTCAGGGCTTTGAAGCC
>CAYYIA010000287.1:0-2519 GCA_964471875.1 uncultured Acidimicrobiia bacterium | reverse complement strand
GGATGCCCCATGACGGGCGAGGGTGTCGGTGGGGGCTGCGCAGGCGGTGCCGAAGCGATCCGATCGATCTGCCGCCTACCGCCGTGTAGTGTCGTCGCGTCTCACCTGTGGAATCGGAGGGTTTGCGCATGGCGATGTCCGCCGAACACAAGGCTGCGCTCGCCGTCGGGCGGCGCGAGTCGCGGGCCATCAAGGAGTACCTCGGAGCCCTGGCCGCCCGTCGCCCCGGCCGGCCGGTGACCGCCGAGACGCTGGCGGCACGCATCGCCGACTTGGAGAGGCGGATCGCGGCGGAGGCGAATCCGCTGAAGGCTGTCGACCTGCGCCAAGCCCGCCTCGACGCCGAGCAGGCACTCGACGCTGCGAAGGACACCGCCGATACCGCCGCGCTCGAGGAGGCATTCATCGAGCACGCCAGGGCCTACAGCGAACGCAAGGGCATCACGTATGCGGCGTGGCGGGAGAGTGGTGTGCCGGCCGCGGTTCTGAAGAAGGCCGGAATCACCCGCGCCGGGTGATGTCGCCGTCCACTGCAGATGATGAGTGACGATCTCACCGTACCCATCGAGGTGCCCCTTGTCGGTGACGGGCGCCTGAAGAACTGGGCGAAGATCGTGCGCAACGTCGACAGCGGCCTCAACGGGGGCTGGGCGTTCGATGGCGAGTTCGTCGCCACCGGGGGGATCCAGGACCTCCCCGCACCGAGCGTGCTCCTCGTCTATGGGGAGAAGGGATCGCGGGGCAACCCCCAAGCGGAGGCGAGGGTGTACTCCGTGAACACCGACGCCACGATCACGCTCCACGCCACCGCCACGGGGCGAGCCTGGGCACGCACGCTGCGCGATCCCGTCGCCGATCTCGTCGCTCGTGAACAGCCGATGATCGCCGGCTCCAAGCCTTGGGACCCGGCGCTCATGGGATACGCCGCCGATGCCCTCCAGGAGGAGTTGCAGCGGCGCCGCGGACCGGAATAGGGCTCAGATCGGGCCTGAGGTCGCCGTCGGGTCGCCAGGCACGTCCACACCGCGCCCCTCGAGGATCGACAGCGCGTCGTCGGCGAGAGCCTGCCCGGCTTCCTCGTAGAGGTTTCGGGCGACCGTGACTCCGGCATGGCGGAGTTGTGCGACCTCGTCGGGATAGGCGGCGATGGCGGCCACCCGCGCAAGCGGGCGGTGCGACCGTGCCCGGGCCACGCACTCCAGGTTGGCCGCGTGGCTGTTGAGGGCGACGACGACCAGTTCGACATCCTCGTGGAATCGCACCCGATCCCAGAAGTCACCGTCCAGGGCATCGCCTCGCACCACGTTGCGACCCGAGGTGCGATGTGCCGCCGCCACCTCCTCTTTCCGATCCACCCCCACGACGACGTCGCCCCGGCGTCGTGCCACCTCGTCGTAGGCGCCCTCACCGACCCGCCCCATCCCGAACACGATCACCCGGGCTCCGGCGAAGTCGATGACGGCATCCTCAGGGTCGAGCGGGTGACGTTCGAGACGCGGGAGCACAGAGCTGCCGATGCGATAGGCCCCTTCCCGCCACCGGACCAGCACCGCCGCAGCGACGAACGAGAAGCCGACCGCGATCGCAATCGATGACACCCACTCGGAGGCGAGATCACCGGCGGCGACCGCCGCCACCGCGACGATGAGGCCGAACTCGCTGTAGGTGGCCAGCGACAGTGTCGTGTTGAGGGCGGTGCGCGAACGCACCCGGAATCGGGTGATGACGATCAGGAAGACGAGCGCCTGAAGCGGCAGGAGCAGCAGAAGCCCGCCTGCGATGCCCCAGACGGTGAGTGGTGGCGCTCCGGCAAGTCCGATCGACAGGAAGAACCCGACGAGCAGGAGGTCCTTGAGTGCCAGGATCCGGTCGGCAAGCTCACCGCTGCGGGGGTGACGGGCGAGCACCACGCCCACGAGCAGCGCACCGAGGTCGGGCTTGAGACCCACCAGGTCGAAGGCGGCGGCGCCGACCCCAGCAGCCAAGGCCAGCCCGAGCAGTGGCAGCAACTCGCCGTGGCCGCTGTGGGTGAGAAACCAGCCGTAGACCGGTCGAAGTAGTGCAATGCCGACGGCGACCGCCGGAGCCCACCATGACACCGGTTCTCCCGCGGTGAAGGCGAGGTAGGCGACAGCGAACACGTCTTGTACCACGAGCACGCCCACGGTGATGCGGCCGGCGAGCGAGGTCGACTCGCTGCGGTCCTCGAGGGCTTTCACCGCGGCGACGGTGCTGGAGAAGGACAGTGCGAAGCCGAGCAGGACGGCTTGGCCGAGATCGAGGTCGTCGGCGAGGGGAAGGCCGATGGCGCCCGCCGCCAGCAACGCCCCGCCGACGACGAGGCTGGCGACGGTGGTGTGGGCGACCGTCGTCGCCCACACCACCGGCTTCGCCAGGGTGGCGGGGCGCAACTTGAGGCCGATGCCGAACAGCAGGAGCAGGACGCCGAGATCGCCGATGGCTTCGACGCTCTCGCTCGAGGTGTGACCCATCTCGTGGAGCACGAACCCGGCAACCAG
>CAYYIA010000286.1:0-2542 GCA_964471875.1 uncultured Acidimicrobiia bacterium | reverse complement strand
CACCCTGATCAGGGGAAGCTCCACCTCGTCGAACAGCCGCCGACCGCCGCGCGCCTCCAGCTCCTGGCCCAACGGCTCCACGAGACGGGCAACCGCGGTGGCGCGTCGCGCCGCACATTCGAGGTCCGGTCCCTGGGCGTCGAACGCCAGCGTTCCCTGCGCCCCTCCCGGGGTACGCTCGACATCGGGCGCGATCTCGACCCCGAGCACCCGTCCGGCGAGATCGCCCAGGGCCTGGTTGCCGGCCCCGGGGTTCACCACGAAGGCGGCGATCTCGGTGTCGAAGGCGAGACCCTGCAGATCCAAGCCGGCCTCCATCAGCGCTCGCATCAGCGGCTTGGCGTCGTGGAGCGCCTTCGGCACCGCGGGGTCGGCGAGGGCATCCGCCAGCGAGCCGAGCCGATCGAAGGCGACGAAGGTCGCACCCGCCTCGCTCGCCACCGCGATGCCGATCAGGTCGGACCCCTCCCACACCGGCTCCAGGGCGAGCATGCCCTTGCCCGCAGCGGCGAGGGCATCGGCACCGGAACCCGAGCCCACCTCGACATCGAGCATCGCCTCCGGCTCGACGACCGCTCCCCCGATCTCCTGCAGACGCTGCCACAGCGAGCGAAAGGCCAGGGCATCGAACACCCTCCGCACTTCGCCGGGGTCCCAGGCCGGCAATCGGAACCCCTCGGGATCCGTGGGGACGTCGAGGTCGTCGACGAGCCGGGACAACTCCCGGTTGAGGAACGCCTGCTCCCTGGAGGCGATCAGGCTCTCTTTGAGTTTCGGAGTCTGCTCGTCGAGATGGTCGTAGATCCCCTCGAGGCGCCCGTACCCGGCGATGAGACGCGATGCCGTCTTCTCCCCCACCCCGGGCACTCCGGGGAGGTTGTCCGACGAGTCGCCGCGCAGGGCGGCGTAGTCGGGGTACTGCTCAGGCGTCACCCCGTAGCGCTCCAGCACGTAGGCGGCATCGGCCAGGACGGTGTCGGTGACCCCACGCCGCACGTAGTACACCTTGATGTGGTCATCGACGAGCTGAAAGGCGTCGCGGTCACCCGAGACCACGAGCACATCCCAACCTGCAGCCGCAGCGCGGCGGCCCACCGTGGCGATGATGTCATCCGCCTCCCAACCCGGCGCCGTCAGTTGCGGCAGCCGCAGCACGTCGGCCACCTCGTGGATGAGCGGCAACTGGCTGCGAAACAGGTCGGGGGCAGCCTCGCGCTGCGCCTTGTACTCGGTGTAGCGCTCGGCACGGAAGGTCTTCTTCGGACTGTCCCAGGCGACGGCGAGCGCATCGGGCCGCTCGTCGCCGAGCAGCTTGATCACCATCGAAGTGAACCCGTACACCGCGTTCGTCACCTGGCCGGTGGGGGTGGCGAGGTCGCTCGGCAGCGCGTAGAAGGCGCGGTAGGCGAGGTTGTGCCCGTCGAGGAGGGCGAGGGTCGGCATGCCGGGCGATGGTAGGGGGCGAGGAGGCACCAGGTACCAAGCGCCAGGCGCCAGATCCGACGTGATAGGTATCAGGTGTCAGGTATCAGGTATCAGGTGAAGAACCCAAGTGGGAGAGCAGCTCAGTGCGCTTGGCTTCGAGGTGATCGAGGCGCTTGCGCAGTTCGGTGATCAGCTTCTGGAACCGAGCCACGTCGCGGGCGGTGGCGAGGGCGTCGTCGCGGTCGATGGGGCCACCCACGGCGGCGTCGCGCTGAGCGTCGTCGTCGAGGTGTTGTAGGACGTACCACTCCTCCTCGGTTTGGCGCACCGTCTCCCGCAGACGGTCGATCTCGTCGGTGATGGCGAAGAGACGCTTCTCGAGGCGGCGCACCGGCGCACTCTAAGGACGCGCCCGACGCCGTATCATCTGCCCCTCGCCGGGGTGGCGGAATGGCAGACGCGGCGGACTCAAAATCCGTTGGGCGCAAGCCCGTGGGGGTTCGAGTCCCCCTCCCGGCACACAAGGCAGGTGTCAGGTATCAGGTATCAGGTATCAGATGCCGGACGGCGGGCTGGAGTGTTCGCCGTCCACTCGGCCAGCGTGCGTTAATGACACCCGAAGCGATTGGGTAGCCAGATGGCGTGCAACCCCGACTCGGGAAAGCGTGGGCCTCTGCAGCTAACCCTCGGGGCCAGTTGCCAGCCACACCGCCGAGTCCCAGTCGCCGCCTGAGCCGTCATACCCGACGGCGACCAGCGCGGTCCCCCAGGAAATCACGGAGTTGATCTGTTGGAGATCGGGGCCACCGAAGTGCCCTGCCTCGTCAGGGTATTGCGTCCACGAGAACCCGTCGGTGGACATCCATACCGCGGCATCACGACTCTCGCCCGTCCAGTCGTAGCCAACGGCGACGACGCCTTCGCCGGCCGCCGCCAGCGCGGTCACCGCCTGATTCCCCAGTCCGCCGAATACCGCAGGGTCACGCGGGAGTCGTGTCCACGTGTACCCATCGGTGGAAACCCACACCACCGCATCCAGGTATTCCAGTTCCTCATAACCTCCCGCAACAAGACCCGGGCCTCCGGCCACCACCGCGGTGATCACAAGGCTGGCCCG
>CAYYIA010000285.1:0-2544 GCA_964471875.1 uncultured Acidimicrobiia bacterium | reverse complement strand
CGGGGTGCTCGAAGAAGTCCCCCCACAGCCCGGGGGCAGTCTCGTGACCACGATCGACCTGGATCTGCAGCGGTTCGTGGAGAACACGCTGCTCTCCGCCATCGCCCTCGCCCGGCAGGACGGTGAACCGGTGAAGCGGGCCTCTGCCGTCGTCCTCGATGTGACCGACGGATCGGTCCTGGCGATGGCATCACTTCCCTCGTTCGATCCGGCGGTGTTCTCCGACGGCCGCCTCACGGAGCTCGAATGGCTGGCGCTGTCCGAGAAGGCGGCGTTCAACAACTTCGCCATCCAGGGGGCCTACCCGCCCGGGTCGTCGTTCAAGACGATCGTCTACGCCCTGGCGGCCGAGCGGGACATCTACCCGGTGCTGCAGGAGGAGTACGCGGATCTCGATCGTACGCAGGATCCCACGCTGTTCTTCTCCGACGGTGAGTTGCGGTTTCCCAGCACCCCGGTGCTTCGTGACTGGAAGCGAGAGGGCCACGGCCTGGTGAACCTGAGCGAGTCGCTGCGCCAATCGGTGAACACCTACTACTGGTCGATCGCACTGCAGATCTGGCTCAACCGCGGAGTCGGCTACGAAGAGGACGAACTCCAGACCTGGGCAAGACGGCTTGGTCTCGGTGAGCCCACGGGGGTCGATCTCCCGTTCGAGCAAGCCGGGTTGGTGCCCGATCGCGAGTGGTTCCAGTTCCATCAGCAGAACCAGACCGGTCTGGTTCGCCCCGAAGGTGGCTGGGCGGGTGGTGACGTGATGAACATCGCCACCGGCCAGGGAGCGCTCACCGTGACCCCGCTCCAAATGGCGGTGGCGTACGGAGCCCTCCTCAATGGGGGCACGGTGTGGCAGCCGCGGGTGGCGGAGTCGGTGCGCGACGCCGAGAACAACGTCATCTTCACCAACCTCCCGTCGATCGTCCGCAAGGTCGAGATCAGCGAGGAGACCGTTGCGGAGTTGCGCGTGGATCTCAACGGTGTGGTGAACAGCATCACCGGAACGGCGCGGCCGGCCTTCTCCGGTTTCTGCGACGACGAACCCGATGCCGAATGTGCAGCCCTGCAGGATGTCGGCGGCAAGACGGGCACCGCCGAGATCGTCCAGGAAGTCGAGGCCACGGATCCGGAGGACATTCCCGAGCCGAACCAGGATCCGTTCGACTACATCCTCCGTCAGGCCGAGGGCCGCGGCGACGAGTACTACGCCCCCGAGATCCTCCTGGCGCAGCAGGCGATCGACACTGCGTGGTTCGTCGGGGTGGCCCCCCTCAGCGACCCGAAGTGGGCCGTGGCGATCGTGATCGACCAGGGTGGTTCCGGCGGCCGGGTGGCGGCACCGGCGGCCCGGCGCATCTTCCAGTACCTGATGGGTGAGGACCCCGACCCGCTACGTCCGGGAGCCGACACCGAGCGATGAGAACGATGAACTCCGTCGAGCTGAAGGCACGGGCGTCGGTGAAGCCCGATGTGGTACTGCTCGTCGTCGTGGCGGCCCTGACCGCGCTCGGCGTGATCATGATCTTCACAGCCTCTGCACCCCGCCTCGAGGCGGCCGGGGCGAGCCGATCGTCGCAGATGATCCGTCAGATCATCTACGTCGGATTCGGCGTCATCGTGATGTTCGTGGCCACCGCAATCTCCGATCGCACGTGGCAGTCGCTCGCTCCGGTGGTGTACGTCACGGCACTGTTGCTGCTCCTTGCGGTGCTCAGTCCGGTGGGCGCGATCCGTCAGGGGGCACAGCGGTGGATCGACCTGGGGATCATGGACCTGCAGCCGTCGGAGGTGGCCAAACCCGCTGTGGTGATGGCGCTGGCCGTGCTGCTGGCACCGGTCACCGAGGCCACGATGCGTTGGGTGCGCATCGCCAAGTCGCTGGCGCTGGCCGCGGTCCCCGCCGCGCTGGTCTTTGTCCAACCCGATCTCGGTACCGCCCTCGTCTTCGGCTTCGTCACGGTGGTCATGCTCTTCGTGGCCGGCACCTCCATCCGCCAGATCGCATTCCTGCTCGCCGTCGGACTCATCGCGGTGCTTGCTGCGCTCGAGCTGGGTCTTCTCCACGAGTATCAGGTGGCGAGGCTGACGGGCTTCCTGAACTCGGATGAGCATGCGCTGTCGTACAACTACAACCAGAACCAGAGCCAGATCACCATCGGCAGCGGAGGTCTGTTCGGGCAGGGACTGTTCGAAGGCACCCAGACCAACCTCGCCTTCGTGCCATCGCAGAGCACCGACTTCATCTTCACCGCGATCGGCGAGCAACTCGGATTCGTCGGAGGTGCGCTCGTCATCGGTTTGTTCGGGGTGATGATCTGGCGGATCCTGCTCATCGCCTCCCAGGCGCGGGATCGCTTCGCCCAGCTCACCGCCGCCGGGATCGCCGCCATGCTGGCCTTCCACGTGTTCGTCAATGTCGGCATGACCCTTGGGATCCTCCCGGTGACCGGCATCCCGCTCCCGTTCATCTCGTTCGGCGGGTCGTTCTACATGTCGATGGCGCTCTGCATCGGTGTGGTGAACTCGATCTGGATGCGCCGTGCCCGC
>CAYYIA010000284.1:0-2578 GCA_964471875.1 uncultured Acidimicrobiia bacterium | reverse complement strand
ACGGATGAGGCCGAGGAGGCTGTGCTCGGTCCCGATGTAATTGTGGCCGAGTTGGAGGGCTTCCCGCAGTGAGAGCTCGAGGACCTTCTTGGCGCGCGGAGTGAACGGGATGTGTCCGCTCGGTGCCTGGGCGCCCTGGCCGATGATCTCGACCACCTGGCTGCGCACCGATTCGAGCGATGTCCCCATCGACTCGAGGGCCTTGGCAGCGACGCCTTCACCCTCATGGATCAGGCCGAGCAGGATGTGCTCGGTCCCGATGTAGTTGTGGTTGAGAAGCCGGGCTTCCTCCTGCGCCAAGACGACCACTCGCCTGGCCCGGTCGGTGAAGCGCTCGAACACGACTTTCGTCTCCCTCAGATGGCAATGGCGCACCCGGAATCTTCCCCGGAGGCGCCCCCGCGACTATAGCGCTGGGCCGTTTTCAAACCCGCAGCCCTGATAACGCGTGTTTCGGCAGGAGTGTTCCACGGGTGGAGGGGGAAGGTGGATTGCCACACGCACAGTGTTCGGGTCCGCACGCACTCGTTGCCTATCATCGCCCTCCCATCAGGCCGTCGATGCTGTGAACGGCTCGTATCGCGCGCACCGCGCGCTGCGGCGATGCATCCGACTTCGGGAGGAACCATGTCGGTGATCCGCTACCTGGTCGACGATGTGGACTCCTCGTTGCCCTTCTACCGGGCGCTCGGCTTCGAGCTGGTGGACCGCTGGGGACCACCGTTCGCCATCGTCGAGCGAGAGGGACTGTCGCTCTGGCTGAGCGGTCCGGGGACCTCTGCCCGCAAGACCCTTGCCAGCGGTGCCGTTCCCCAACCCGGTGGGTGGAATCGGCTGGTCATCGAGGTGGACGACATCGCCGCCACGGTCGCGGCCCTCGAGGGTCAAGGCGCCGTGTTCCGCAGCAAGCCCGTCAAGGGCCCGGGTGGGCAGCAAGCTCTGGTCGACGACCCCTCGGGCAATCCCATCGAGCTCTTCCAGCCGCAACTCGAGACCGAGTGAGCCGACGGGCGACACCGAGCCGAGTCACTCACCCGGACCAGATCGCTCCCTCATCGGCCGCGGGCCGCCTGTCGACGATCGGCGCGCACGGGTCGGCACCGGGAGGACTCGAGCCCGCATGGCCGGGGCTCAGGACTCCCCGCGGCGCACGGGTACCCTCCCCGACATGGACCTCCCTCCTCTCCGCGAACTGGTGCCCATCGAGCGGGTGTGGTCGCGGCTCGAAGCCGTGGAGCAGCGCCTCCGCGAGGTGACCACCTCGGACGACCCGTTCCTCACCGGGATCGCCCAGCACCTCCTCGACGGCGGCAAGCGCTACCGCCCGATGCTCGCCCAGGTGGCCGCAGAGATCGGTGGCAGTGCCGGCGATCATCCGGTCGAAGCCGGCGTCGCCGTGGAACTCATCCATCTCGGCAGCCTCTACCACGACGACGTCATCGACGAGGCCGACAGCCGACGCGGCACCGCCTCGGTGAACGCCAACTGGTCGAACACCATCGCCATCCTCGCCGGGGACTTCCTTCTCGCCCGGGCCTCAGAGGTGGCGGCCCCATTGGGCACGGAGGCGGTGGCATTGCTCGCCCGGACGTATGCCTCCCTGTGCGAAGGCCAGGTGCTCGAATTGCAGCTCGGAGGCAGGCTCGACCAGGGACCCGAGGGGTACTTCGCCGTCATCGAGAAGAAGACTGCGAGTCTGATCCGCACCTCGGCCCGCCTTGGCGCCATCGCCGGAGGGGCCGATCGTGATGCGGTGGAGGCGGCCACCCGCTGGGGGCACGAGGTCGGGATGGTGTTCCAGTTGACCGACGACGTGCTCGACCTCATCGCCACCGAAGACTTCCTCGGCAAGCCCGCCGGGTCCGACATCCGCGAAGGCACCTTCACCCTTCCGGTGATCTCGGCGTTGGCCTCATCGGACGGCACCGAGATCCGCACCCTCCTCGAAGGAGGCAAGCCGTACCCCGAAGCTGCCGTCGAGCGGGTGATCGGTGTGCTGCGCGCGGGAGGGCACATCACGTCCGCTCTGGCGGAAGCCGACCGGCGCATCGCTGCCGCCACCGCAGCCGCGGCGGCGCTGCCGCAGAGCGAAGTCACCAACGTGTTCACCCGTCTCGGCGAGTACCTGGTCGAACGGGTGGCGGTGGCGCGACGGGGGTAGAGAGCCCTACCCCTCCGGGCGAAGGTGCGGGAACAGGACCACCTCGCGAATCGAGATCTGGTCGGTGAGAAGCATGACCAGGCGATCGATGCCCATGCCCATCCCTCCGGTGGGCGGCATCCCGTACTCGAGGGCGCGCAGGAAGTCCTCATCCATGGGATGGGCCTCGCGGTCGCCGGCATCGCGCGCGGCCGACTGCACCTCGAAGCGGCGCCGTTGCTCGACGGGATCGTTCAACTCCGAGAAGGCGTTCGCCAACTCCCGCCCGGCGACGCTCACCTCGAATCGCTCGGTGAGACCCGGCCGGGAACGATGGGCCCTCGCCAGCGGTGAGATCTCCTCGGGGAAGTCCAGCACCACGGTCGGCTCCCAGAGCGTCGGCTCGACCAGCGCCTCGAACACCTCGGCGATGATCCG
>CAYYIA010000283.1:0-2586 GCA_964471875.1 uncultured Acidimicrobiia bacterium | reverse complement strand
CCGGACTCTGGGTGTTCGACGGGGTGACACCGAGTACACCGATCTCGCTCGACACGTCGCCATGCGATCCGCCACCGTTCGTGTGTTCTCCTCTCTTCGAAGAGGCGGTGGAGTTCTATGGACCGTACGGAATCCTGATCTTCCCCTTCGACGGCCTGCTCATCGTCGGCACGGCTGCCAGTGAGACCCTCATCGGTACACACTGCAGTGACATCATCCTCGGGGAACCAGGC
The DNA here is from genome assembly GCA_964471875.1 of uncultured Acidimicrobiia bacterium. Taxonomy (GTDB): domain Bacteria; phylum Actinomycetota; class Acidimicrobiia; order Spongiisociales; family UBA11373; genus UBA11373. The sequence continues at coordinate 2,353 of CAYYIA010000283.1, read as the reverse complement.
ATCACCGTGGTGATGGGAGACAACGGCCTCATCGACTACGTCGAAGCAGTGCCCAACTCCGAGGGAGGCTCCGATGACGTCATCTTCGGCCTCGGGGGCACGGACTACGTGCTTGGCGACTCGGCGGAGTTGACGGGCTCCGCGTTGGGCGGTGACGATGTCATCGATGGAGGGGCCGACAGCGACATCATCGGCGGCGACGCTGAGAGGATGGATGGGGCTGCCCAGGGCGGTGACGACATGATCGCTGGCGGCGACGGCGACGACATCCTCGCCGGTGACGCCCTCGAGATCGACGGCGAGGCACGTGGTGGAGACGACGTGGTGAACGGCGGCGAAGGCGACGACATCATCAGTGGCGACGCCTACTCGATTGAGGACGCTGCCAGCGGAGGAGACGACGTCATCTTCGGCGGCACCGGATCGGATCTGATCACAGGCGATTCCAGCGTCCTCGCCGACGGGGCGGCGGGCGGAAACGACACGATCCACGGCGACGACGGTGACGACGAAATCGGCGGCGACGCCGGTGAGGGCATGTCGGGCAACGCGACCGGAGGACACGACACCATCTACGGCGATGCCGGCAACGACATCATCTACGGGGATTCGGGGAGCTCGATCGACGACGCTGCGGTTGCCGGTAACGACACCATCGACGGCGGTCCCGGCGACGACACGCTGTTTGGTGACACCCCGACGCTTGACCCCACCGCGACGGCAGGCGCCGACACCTTCCTGTACGCGGTCGGCGCGATGTTCGGCAACGACCAGGTCGGCGACGGCGGTGATGGATCCGTGGTCGACACGATTCGCTTCACCGGATCGACGGTGAACGCCGACCTCACCCTGCTCGACAGCATCTCGACCGTCGGTGATGCCGGCATCGACGTCCTCGCTGTGGTGTTCACCGATTCCTCCAAGACGATCGTCGCGGGCACGATCACCCTGGCCGGATACGGTATGACGGGCATCTCCTCGTGGCAGGACATCGACGACCTGCCCTACATCGAAGTCGAAGACTGGACCGACTGGCAGTGAGTTGATCGGTAGCGACAGGCGCCACGGCCGCGCTACCTTGCCGTCATGGCTCGCAAAGACATCTCGATGACGGCCGCGGAGCGCAGCGCCTTCCTCGAGGGAGGCATGACGCTCATCGTCACCTCGCTCGGTCGTGACGGGCAACCCCACGTCGCACCGATGTGGTACTTCGTCGACGACGGCAACGTCGTGTTTCGCTCGTTCACCAAGTCGCAGAAGATCGTCAACCTGCGTCGCGATCCCAGGCTCACGGTGCTGGTCGAGCGGGGGGTCGCCTATGCCGACCTGCAGGCCGTGATGATCCAGGGCACCGCCCGGCTGGTGGACGGCGCGGACTCTCCCGGGTATCTGCTCGAGTCGTATCGGCGTCTCGCCGCCAAGTACCCCATGGTGGGTCCCGACCCGATCGAGCTGGAGCCGGCGGCGCTCGAAGCAGCCTTTGGCCGTTTCGCTCCCAAGAACACCGCGGTGATCGTCGAGCCGAGGCGGATCGTGTCGTGGGATCACGGGAAGCTGGAGGGGACATACTGAGCGGCGCAATGCGCAATGCGCAATGCGCCAAGCCGGGTTGCGGGTAGTCTCCCTGCCTCACGATTCTGGAGAACCATGAAGCGCTCGGCCGTCCTCTTCGCCTTGTTGATCGCCATCACCGCGTGCGGGGACGACGACACTGCCACCACGCAGCCGGGCAGCACCACCACGGCCTCGACGGCGACGACGGCCGTCACCTCGACCACCGCGGCCAGTGGGACGACGACTCCGGTCGGAACCACCGACTGCCTCGAGATCTGGCCGGAGTCGCTGGTGCAGAACGTCACCGGCCAGCAGTACGCCTTCCTCGCCGCCAACGACGACTTCTCCGCCTGCACCTACTTCGCCGCCGTCAGCGGAATCGCCCTCGGGTGGCGCGCCGACGACGCCAATGGGTTCGAACAGAGCCGGATCGGGATGGCAGCACTGGGGACGGTGGCCGAGGCACCGGGGGTATGCGACGGAGCCTTCTACGCCGGGACCGAGGGCCTGACCTTCATCATGGAGGCCTACTCCGCGGCCCAGGGACGGGTGTTCACGGCAACGCTCACCGGCATCCCCAACGAGCAAGCGGTGGAGTGGGCGAGCGCGCTGCTCGCCGCGGCCTGCTGAGCGAAGAAGTCCCCGGTCTCCAGTCGCCAGTCTCCAGAAGGCAGCAGGTCGCAGGCAGTAGCCAGCTTCATTCGTCGTTCGTCGGCCGCGGACGACTCGAACGTGGACTTGCTGGCGACTGGGGTCTGGTGACTTGTTCTCCTACACTCCCCGGAACCGGGGAGACGCG
>CAYYIA010000282.1:0-2590 GCA_964471875.1 uncultured Acidimicrobiia bacterium | reverse complement strand
TTCCACAACGTCTTCCTGCTCACCTTCCGCGACGGAGCGTGCTCGTCGTACACGGAGTGGTTCGTGGAGGAGTCGGCCGGCTGACGTCGGTCTCTGGCGACTGGCAATTGGCAATTGGCAATTGGCGATTGGCAAGAATCGCGATCTCCACAATGAGCGCAGTCTCCGACGGTCTTCCTCGAGTTGCTCGTCGTGGGCCAGGTTCGTGACGGCCGGCGCGCATGTGTCGCTAGGCGAATACCCCCCACCGACTCGGCTTCGCCTCGTCGGCTCCCCCACAAGGGGGGAGCGATTCAGACCGCGGCATAGGTTCCGCGCGATTGCCCATTGCCCATTGCCCATTGCTCATTGCGCATCTGCCAATTGCCAATCGCCAATCGCCACCCCATCCCGCCTCGGCCAACCACACAGCGGTACCCTCTCTCGCATGGACACCTCTGAGGAACGTATCGCGCTGTTCATGGACTTCGAGAACCTGGCGATCGGGGCCCGGGAGGACCTGAAGGGGGCCAAGTTCGACATGAAGCCGGTGGCCGACGCCCTCGCCGAACGGGGACGGGTGGTGGTGCGCCGCGCCTATGCCGACTGGAACCTGTTCGAGGAGTACCGCCGCATGTTGGCGGAGCACCACGTCGAGATGATCGAGATCCCCCAGCGCATGGGGGCGAGCCGCAAGAACGCCGCCGACATCAAGATGGCCGTTGACGCCATCGAGTTGTCGTTCGAGCGCGACTACATCACCACCTACGTCATCGCCACCGGCGACAGCGACTTCACCCCGCTGGTGCACAAGCTGCGCGAGTTGAACAAGCGGGTGGTGGGCATCGGTTTGCGGGCCAGCACCTCGGCGATGCTGCCTCCGGCCTGCGACGAGTTCCTGTTCTACGACTCGCTCGACGGGGTCGACATGCCGCAGAAGACCCGGCGTCGCCGGCGCGGCGAGGGAGCCGCGACTGAGACACCGACCGTGGCGGTGGAGACACCCGAAGAGCCTGCCGACCTCGATCAATTGGTCACCCAGACCCTGTCCGGTCTGCAGCGTTCCGGCGACACCGTGGTGTTGGCCTCCGGTTTGAAGCGGGCGCTGTTGCGCAAGGACCCCACGTTCAACGAGGCCGACCACGGGTTCCGCACCTTTGGCGAGTTGCTCCGCAGCCTGGCGGGGCGCGGCGTGGTGGAGATCGGCGACAGCGGGTCGCGCGGTGATCCCGAGGTCACGTTCAAGGCGTCCGGTGGTCAGGACGAGCACGCCTTCGATCTGCTGCGCAAGGTGATCGCCAAGGGCAAGGGACCGGTGCCGCTCTCCGGGATCAAGGACAAGATCCGCAAGATGGAGCCGGCCTTCTCGGAGAAGGCCTACGGCTACGGATCGTTCCTCCAGTTCTCCCGGGCGGCGGCCGCCCGTGGCGTGATGACCATGGACTGGTCGGAGGAGATCGACGACTACCTGCTCGCTCTGCCGCGTTGAACCGTCCCGTCGCCCTGGTACGCCAGGTTCCCGACTCGTTCGTGTCGTGTGTCACCTCGCGGCCGGCGGTGCCGCCGCTCGATCCGGTGCGGGCGCGCCAGCAGCACGCCGGGTACGTGGCAGCGCTCGAGGCGGGCGGGTTCGCCGTCATCGCCGTTCCCGCCGCCGAGGCACACCCCGATTGTTCGTTCATCGAGGATGCCGCAGTGGTGGTGGGACGACGGGCGCTGCTCACCAATCCCGGCCATCCCTCGCGGCGCGGTGAAGGCGCCGGGGTGGAGACGGTACTGGCAGGGTTGGTGGCTGTGGAAGCGATGACCGCTGGCACCCTCGACGGCGGCGACGTGCTGCAGGTCGGGGGCAAGGTGTTCGCCGGGGTGAGCGCCCGCAGTGACGCCGCCGGTGTGGCGGCCCTGGCCGAATTCTGTGCGCCGATCGAAGTGGTGGCGGTTCCGGTGCGGGACACCCTCCACCTCAAATCCGGGGTGTCGGCGCTCGACGACCAGACCTTGCTGTGGCATCCGGCGGCCTGTGATCGCTCGGCCTTCGCCGGAATGCGGGTCGTGGAGGTGCCCGGAGACGATCCGGAGGCGGCCAACGTGGTGCGACTCGCCGATGAATCGATTCTCGTCGGCGCCCACCACACCATCACCGCCGAGACGGTCGAGGGCCTGGGCTATCCGGTGCGCACGGTGGATGTCTCCGAGTTCGCCAGGGCGGATGGCGGGCTCACCTGTCTCTCACTGCGACTTCGCTCCGTCACCGTCGTATCCTCGGCACCATGACCGAACCGCAAATCCCGCCCACTCCTGAGATCGTCGAGGGGGAGGGCGACGAGCACTCCTACGTACAGGCTCCCAAACTCATGCGGATCGCCTCGATGACCCGTGCCATGCTCGAGGAGATTCGCCAGGCACCCCTCGATGACGCCGGCAGGCGCCGGTTGGCGGGGATCTTCGACAACTCGCTCGCCGAGATGCAGGACGTGTTGAGCACCGACCTGCGCCAGGAACTCAACGACCTGTTCGTCCCGCTGTCGTCGGAGTCGGTCACCGAGGCCGAGCTGCGCATCGCCCAGGCGCAGTTGGTCGGTTGGCTCGAGGGCCTGTTCGCGGGGATCCA
>CAYYIA010000281.1:0-2598 GCA_964471875.1 uncultured Acidimicrobiia bacterium | reverse complement strand
CGCCCTGGAGGCCGAACTCGCCTTCTACGGTGAGGTGCTCGGATTCCAACCCGCCGACCCCGTGCCGGCGGTCGAGATCATCAGGAACCGACTACCGGCATAGAGGCGATGGTTCTGCCATCCTTCGGCGATGTCGCCCTGGGGTGGGATGCATCGGCCCGTCACCGGCCGGTTCCGGGTGCTGGTCGTGGCGCTGGTGATGGGCGTCGCCGCCTGCGCCGACACCACGCCTGCCGCCCCCGATTCGGCGATACCCACCTCGATTGCACCGACGACGACCCTCGCCCCTGCGGTACGGGCCTGGTCGCGTGCCACAGGCCCCGTGTTCCAGGGTCCGGGTCACCAACTGATCAGTGCCGTCGGCTTTGGCGGACCGGGGATCATCGCAGTCGGCGTCGACTCCTCGGGACCCGATGCCGATGCCGCGGTCTGGGTGTCCGCCGATGGGGAGACCTGGTCTCGGGTCGAGTCGCCCGCCCTGGGCGGTGCCCACGCCCAGGGACTCGAGGATCTCGCCATCGGCCCGGTCGGGATCGTCGCCGTCGGTTGGGACTCGTCGGCCGGAGACATCGACGCCTCGGCGTGGTTCTCCACCGACGGCATCGTCTGGGAGAAGGTCGGGGGCGCCGCCTTCATCCATGAGGGCCACGAGGAGGTGCACACCGTCCTCGCCACCGACACCGGATTCGTGGCCGCGGGATTCGCCGTGGTGGGGCGCGAAGCAGACGCCGCCGTGTGGACCTCACCGAATGGCCGGACCTGGACGCGGCTCGATGATCCCGCCCTCGGCGGGGGCGGCACCCAACGGATCAGTTCGCTCATGGCCGGACCCGACGGGATCGTCGCCGGTGGGACTAACTTCCTCCCCGACGAGTTCGGGTTGTACAACCTCGACGCCCGGGTGTGGGTGTCGGCGGATGGGTCGTCCTGGGAGGCGATCGACGATGCCACCTTCGGGGGGCCGGGTTGGCAATACATCACCTCGATCGTCGCCGGCCCGAACGGCCTCGTGGCCGCCGGTGGCGACATCCTGGGGGCTCCCGGCGTCGACAACGATGCCGCGGTGTGGACCTCGACCGACGGAGCGGCCTGGACGAGGGTCGAGAACCCGTCCTTCGGTGGCGAACGCGCCCAGCACATCTCGGCGCTCGCGGTGGGAGACGGCGAACTCGTCGCCGTCGGCTATGACACCGGCCCGGCCGGCAACCGCATCCCGGCGGTGTGGCGATCGGCGGACGGCAACGCCTGGGTGCGCATCGCGGATTCGGTCCTCACCGAGCCCGGGCACCGCTGGATGAGCGGAGTCGCCGTCGCCGGCATCGCGGTGGTGGCCGTGGGGACCGACGGAACCCGCAGCCATGGTGACCCGGCGATCTGGCTGTTCACCGACCGCCGGCTCCCCGCCGTCTGAGCACACCGTTCAGGTGTGTTTGACGACGATGCTCTCCAGGCTCTCCGCTAGGTGCTTGCAGCGATCGATGGCATCTTCGAGCTGCTCGTAGATCCACACCCACTTCACCACCTGGATGGCGTCGGTTTCCTGGGTGAACAGGCGATGCAGGGCCTCCGCATACAGGATGTCGGCCCGCTGCTCGAGCTTGCGCACCCGCCGACCATGCTCCGCAACCCCGTCGCGCTTCTCCAGCCGACGGAATGCGGCGTCCACTTCGACGAGCGACTCGGCGAGGATTCCGGCGATCTCGGGCACATCCGGACGGAGGGGCACGGCGTTGACGATCTCCATGCGACGGGCGAGACCGTTGACCGCGTCGATGATGTCGTCTGCTCGAGTCGTGAGCAGATAGATGTCTTCGCGATCGATCGGGGTGATGAAGCTCGTGTTCAGCTTGGCGAGGATCTCAGCGGCAAGCTGATCGCACTCTTCCTCGATCGCCTTGATCTTGGCGGCATATCCGGCGCGACCGTCGTAGTCGGCGAGAAGGTCCACGAAGACCGCTGCGCCGGTCGAGATGCGATCGATGAGCCCCATGAGCAGGGCGTAGAACCTCTCTTCACGAGGGACGAAGCGCACCGCAAGACCTCCCGGGTTTCCGTCGACCGACACGCTACCGGGTCGGCGCCGCGCTCCGCCCGGGCCGCACGGCCTTTAGGGGTACGCCGAAAGGCTCGCCCCGGAAGCAGGAGTCGCCCGAGAGGGGGCCGACTCCCGAACGACCCGCGACCCGTCGGCGCAGCCCTATCCGGCGGTGGCGATCGACCGCAGGTAGGCGACGACCGCCTCCAAGTCGGCGTCGGTGAGGGAGGTGTTGCCGCCCCGTGCCGGCATCGCGATGCCCGTGGTGTTGAGCGGATCGTCGACGGGCCGCCCCACGATGAGAAAGGCGAGCAGCTCCTCGTCGGTCAAACCTGCGACGAATGCGGACGTGGGCAACGGCTTGCCCAGACCCTCGACGCCGACGCCGCCGGAGCCATGGCAGGCGATGCACGTTCCGTTGAAGATCTCCTCCCCGGCGAGCGCGGCGGCGCTCGGGATGGTGGTCTCGCCGGCGAGTGAAGAGGTCGTCGTCCCGGCGATGGTGGAGGTACCCGAGGTCGACGTGACCGTGGGTGTGGACGGTGTGAACGGGTGGGCCAAGA
>CAYYIA010000280.1:0-2599 GCA_964471875.1 uncultured Acidimicrobiia bacterium | reverse complement strand
GTCTCCCGCTGCCCCGTCTCCTCGATCGCCGAGCGGATCTCGAGCATGCCGAACGCGGACCGCTCGCACCGCTCCACCGACGCCCCGATCACCCGGGTGAGAAAGCACGAGTGCTCCGGCGCGGCACAGAACTCCATGACCGAGCGCACGTCGCCCGATGCCACGCGGCGCTTCAGACCGTCCACGACGAGATCGGGCAGGATCCGGTCCCGGCGCACCTCGACGAGGGTCTCATCGAGGCGCTGCAGCCGTTCAAGTCCTTCTCGATCATGGGTGGGTTCGCCGGGGGCATCCTCGTCGGTGGGTGGCGGATGCGCCGGCTTGGCATCGACGTGGCGGCGCACATGGACATGGCCTCCTTTGGCTTGGCCATCGGGACCGTCGTGGGCCGCATCGGCGACCTCGCCATCGTCGAGCACCTCGGGGCTCCCACGGACTCGTTCCTCGGCTACGCGGTGAAGCCGGGCTACGACCTGGCGCCGCAGCACAACGCCCTCGAATGCACCACGGCGGGCGCAGGTGCGGATGGGCTCTGCACGGTGCCGGGAACCGATGGGGTGGCCGGGATCTACCACCACGTGGCGATGTACGACCTGGTCGGGGCGGCGCTGCTCCTCGGTCTGCTCTACCTGGTGGCGCGCCGCTGGTCGAACATCCGCTACGGCACGCTGATCTTCCTCTGGGCGGCGTGGTACGGGTTGCAGCGGTTCGTCCTTGACTTCCTCCGCGCCACCGACCTTCCCGGCGCCGATGCTCAGGCCGGTCCGTTCACCTGGAACCAGTGGAGCGGCCTCGCCGCCGGGGTGCTCGCCCTCGGCATCGTGGTCTGGATCGCCGTGGGCAAGCGCACCCCGGTGGTGACTCCCGCCGCCGACGTCGCCCGCGGCGCGGTGCCGGCCGCGGCGGGGGAGTGACGACCGACACCGCTCCGATCCGCTCCGAGGAGCGGTTCGACGAGGAGGCCGTCACCCGCCACCTCAGGCAACATCTGCCCGAACTCGTCGGGGATCACCCCATCCGCTATGCCCAGTTCCCCGGCGGCAAGGCCAACCTCACCTATCTCGTCTCCGCCGGGGATGTGGAACTCGTGCTGCGCCGGCCGCCGCTGGGACCGACCGCTCCGGGGAGCCACGACATGGGTCGCGAGCACAGGGTGCTGTCGGTGCTGTATCAGGCCTATCCGCCAGCACCTCGGGCGTACCTCTACTGCGATGACCCGGCGGTGATGGACAAGCCCTTCGTGGTGATGGAGCGTCGCCGCGGCTTCGTCGTCCGCGAGGTGTGGCCGGAGGCACTCGATCCCTCGGCGGCGTTCCGTGTCGCCGTCGCCGCCAATCTCGTCGATCGCCTCGCCGATCTCCACATGGTCGACTACGCCGCACTCGGCCTTGGCGACCTGGGCCGACCCGATGGGTTTGCCGCCCGCCAGGTGAAGGGCTGGACCGACCGCTGGGAGCGCGCTCGCACCGATCCGGTCCCCGAGATGGATGCGTTGGCGATCGCCCTCGGAGCCAAGGTCCCGCAGCCGCAACGCGCCGTGCTGCTACACAACGACTTCAAACTCGACAACACCATGCTCGATGCGGCCGGTGCGGTCGTCGCCGTCATGGACTGGGACATGTCCACCCTGGGTGATCCCCTCATCGATCTGGGGACCACGCTGTCGTACTGGGGGGGCACCGGCGGGGTCATGGACCTGGTCGCCGCCGATGCCGTGGCCCTGGGCGAGGTGATGGACCACCACTCGGTGGCAGAGCGCTACGCCGCGCGGACCGGGCTCGATCTCGCCGACCTGGCCTGGTACCGCGCCCTCGGCACCTTCCGCATCGCCGTCATCGTGCAGCAGATCTACGTGCGGTATGTGCGGGGCCAGACCAGCGACGAGCGCTTTGCCGGACTCGGGGCCGTGGTGGCACCCCTGGCGAGAAGTGGTCTCGACCTGATCTAGGTGCGGCCTACCGGCAGTTCCACGCACTCCACGGGTGCGGTCCGCCCGCCATGGTGCCGCCGGCGGCGAGGCGCTTCAGCAGGGTGTCGCGCGACTGCCACACGAGGAGGGCCGCAGCCATCGCATTGTGTTCGGGGTTGTACGGTGAGGCATCGGCGGGGAAGTCGGCGAACTGCGCTCGCACCCGCTGCACCCGGTCGGTCCAGTAGGTCATGCGGTGCTGGAATAGGCCAGTCGTTCCCGAGGTGACGTTCACCACGAAGGGGACGCCCCGACTCTCGCAATGCATGACGCTGAGGGCGGCTTCCACCTGGCTGGGGACGCACGTGGCCGGGTTGCCCGGGATGGCGCACACTTCCTGGTCGAGGCCCCAGCGTGCGAACACCGCCTCGATCATGGGCCGCCACTGCTCGGCTCCGGCACCTGCGACGTACCCGGCGGCATAGCCGCGCTCCGCCTCACGCTCGAAAGCGATCAGGCGGCGGTTGGTCACCTCGTTGAAGGCACCCGCACCGGGCAGGCGGAAGGTGGACTGGAACCGCGCCACCGCGGTGGCGGTGCGCTCCCCGTACCCGCCATCGAGCGGCCCGACGGAGTACCCGACGCGGGTCAGGCGGTTCTGCAACTCGAGCACCGCCGGTCCGCGCGCAC
>CAYYIA010000279.1:0-2601 GCA_964471875.1 uncultured Acidimicrobiia bacterium | reverse complement strand
GTTCGCCCTCGAGGGCGTCGAGCCGCAGCGCCCGATGACCCATGACCTGCTCAAAGCCGTCGTCGAGAGCCTCGGAGCCGTGGCGCATCACGTGCTCATCACGGCGCTGCGCGACGGCATCTACTTCGCGGATCTCGTGCTCGACCGCGGGGGAGAGGAGATCGTGGTCTCGGCGCGGCCAAGCGACGCCATCGCCCTCGCCGCCCGCACCGGAACGCCCATCTTCGTGCTGCCCTCGGTCCTCGATGAGGCCGGTGTGGAACTGCACGACGAGGATGAGGAGACCGAAGTGGCGCGATTCCGCTCCTTCCTGGAGTCGGTCGATCCCGAGGACTTCGCCCCCTCCGGTTGAGCCGCCCACCCCTTGTCCACAGGGGTTGTTGACAACGCGCCATCGCGGTCTCTAACTTCACTTGGGTAGTTCCAGGTATCGGACTTACCGGTGTGTAAGCTCCGTGGGTTTCGAGGAGGCCTTGTGACCACCGACCATGGGTATCGCGCTCCGCAGGTGTGCAACATCGTCGGTATCACCTACCGGCAGCTCGACTACTGGGCTCGCACCGACCTCCTGCGCCCGTCATTGGCCAGCGCCCAGGGTTCCGGCTCGCAGCGTCTCTACTCCTTTGGCGACATCGTGCAACTGCGAGTCGTAAAGCGGCTCCTCGACGCCGGAATGAGCCTGAAGAAGATCCGCCAGGCCATGGACCTCCTCCGGGACCAGCTCAACAGCGCCACCCCGCTCGCCGACGTCACCTTGCTCTCGGATGGCAACACCATCTACGCAGCCCACAGCGCCGATGAGGTCGTAGACGTCTTTCGCCGCGGCCAGGGCGTCTTCGGGATCGCCGTCGGCCCGGTCCAGGCCGAGATGGAGGGGGAGATCCACCGTCTGTTCCCCGAGGAAGTGGCCGTCCCCGCAGTCGTGACCGCCGCCAGGGAGGCGTGAGCTGACCGTCGACTTCAGGAACCCGGCCGACGCCGTCGATTTCGCCCACGAGAGCGAACGACAGTTTGCCCGTCTCCTCGATTTCTACGGCATCGCCTGGGAGTACGAACCCACCTCGTTCGCCATCGACTTCGACGATCACGGTGATCCCGTGGGCTTCTTCACCCCCGACTTCCATCTCCCCGAGGAAGGCATGTTCATCGAGATCACCACGATGAACCAGAAGTTGGTGACGAAGAAAAACCGCAAGGTTCGCCTCCTCGCAGAGCACCATCCCGAGGTGCGGTGCAAGATCTTCTATCAGCGGGACTTCCTCCACCTGCTCATCAAGTACGGCCTCGAGGCTCCCTCTGATCTGGAGTCGTCGCCCGCGCCCACCCGCATCCCCGGTCCGGTGCGGGTGGTCAACCTCGGGGAGTCCGAGGCGGGCTGAGCGCTCCTGGCCGGGGAAGCGCCAAACCGGCCCCGTCTAGAGTTGCCCCGGTGACCGCCTCGCTTCGCTCCCCGCTTCACGCCACCCATGAGGCGCTGGGGGCACGGTTCACCGACTTCGGAGGGTGGGACATGCCCCTCCAGTACACCGGAACCCTCACCGAACACCATGCCGTCAGGAAGGCGGTCGGCGTGTTCGATGTCTCCCACCTCGGTCGGTTCGCCGTCGATGGCCCCGACGCCGAGGCACTCGTGGGCCGGATGCTGTGCAACGATCTCGGCCGGATCGGCCCGGGGCGCGCCCAGTACACCCTGATGCTCACCCCGTCCGCTGGGGTCATCGACGACATCATCGTGTGGTGGCTCGCCCCCGGGCGGGTGATCGTCCTCCCCAACGGCGTCAACCACGATCGGGTGCGCGATGCCTTTGCCGGCGCCGGGGCCGACGTGGGCATCACCGATCTTCGACCGACCACCGCCCTGCTCGCCGTCCAGGGTCCTCAGGCACCGGCGCTGCTCGCCGGAATCCTCGGAGCTGCACCCAAGCGATTCCGCGTCTCCGAGGTCGAGGGCATGGTCGCAGCCGGTACCGGATACACCGGTGAGCCGGGGGCGGAGATCATCGTGGACACCACGCACGCCGCCGACGTGTGGAGGCGGGTGATCGAGGGAGGGGCGACGCCGTGCGGTCTGGGCGCCCGTGACACGCTCCGCCTCGAGATGGGGTACCCGCTGTGGGGCCAGGATCTCGACGCCGACACCACCCCGCTCGAAGCGGGCCTCGAGTGGGTGATCGGATGGGATCATGACTTCGTCGGGCGCGAGGCGCTCATCGCACAACGCGCCTCGGGTCCCGCCCGGTCTCTGACCGGTTTCGCCTTCAGCGATCGTCGGGTTCCCCGTCACGGCTACCCGATGCGCTGCGGAGACTCCACCGGGGTGGTGTCCTCCGGCAACTTCAGCCCGAGTCTCGAGATCGGCATCGGCATGGGCTATCTCGCACCGGTCCCGCCGGCCGATGCCGCCGTCGAGGTCGAGGTGCGAGGCGAGTGGTTCCCGGCACGACGCGTCAACCCCCCGTTCCTGGTGCGCTGATGGACTTCACACCTCACACCGATGCCGACGTCGATCGGATGCTCGGGGCGCTGGGACTGCGGCATCCCGACGATCTGTTCGCACACATCCCGAGCCACCTCCGTGCCGCTCCCGACCCAGGACTCCCC
>CAYYIA010000278.1:0-2667 GCA_964471875.1 uncultured Acidimicrobiia bacterium | reverse complement strand
ATCGCGACGAGATCGGGCAGGCCTTTGCGGAGAAGCGGTTCGCCACCGGTGAGTCGCACTTTGGTGACACCGAGTCCGGCGGCGAGGCGCACCACACGGGTGATCTCCTCGAACGTGAGCAGAAGGCTGCGTTCGAGGAACTGGTACTCATGACCGAACACCTCGCGTGGCATGCAGTAGGTACAGCGAAAGTTGCATCGGTCGGTGACCGAAACCCGCAGGTCGCGCAGTGGACGCCTCAGGGTGTCGAGGGGCTCAGTCACCGAAGTACCGCAGACGCGAGACATAGATGCCATCGGTATCGATGAGGATGGCGGTATCCCCGTCGTTGTTCCATACCGAACCCTCGGCGCACCAGTAGAGGTCCTCTGCGGTGTCGGTGCCGCAGCCCGAGCGGATGACGAGGAACCCACCCGAGCCGAGCACGGTTCCGTCGGGGAAGGTGTAGCGGTGCGCCGAGGACTCGTCACGCAACACCCAGCCGGTGAGATTGGCGGCCGCGCCTTCGTTGCCGATGATGACGTACTCGCCGTTGGGGTTCTCGTCGTCACGGCCGGGAGCGTCGAACTCCACTTCGTAGATCGACACGTCGGAGGGTGCCGCCGAGATACAGACTCCATCGGCCCACATCCCGATCCCGCGCAGCACGGCCTCTTGTTCGGCGGCGAGGAAGTCGGGGAGGAGGTCGTGTTCCGGGGTGGTGGCCAACGCCCCCCCTTCGGCGAGCATCCACTGATTCAGATTGTCGGCACCGCGGTAGGCGTAGCCGAGCATTCGCCCGAACTGGTCGCGTCCGTCGCCGACGATGACGATCGTGTCGCCGGCAGCGGCGCCGAGGAGGGCTCGCGCCTCGTCGGCGAAGCATTCACCCGGTTCCGGGGCGTTGATGCCGAGCAGCCGCAGTTCGTCTTCCTGCCCAGCGACGACGACCGCGATCGAGTCACCGTCGAGGGCGGCCACCACGGTGGCCGGGACCCCCGGGGGAGACACTCCTTCGCCCACCGGACTGGTCGTGACCGCGGCGGTGGTCACGGGGGAGGTCGTGACCGCGGAGGTGGTCGCCACGGGTGCGTCGGTCGTCGGAATCGACGACCCGGTGCTGCAGGCACCCGCGGCGAGGAGGATGGCCATGACGAGGCACTTCACGGTCGTGACGGTACCGCAGGTGCTGAATCGAGCCACAACGCCACGCCTCAAGGTGTGTGAGACTGACGCCGAAGCGAACGTGACCGGGAGTCACCCATGCCCTATGCGCGTGTCAACGGGAACATGCTCTTCTACCGCGAGTCGGGAGAGGGTCCCGCGGCGGTGTTCATCCACGGGTTTCCCCTCGATCACAGCCTCTGGCTCGACCAGCTGAAGGGCCTGGCCCACGTCCGGCACTGCATCGCCCCCGACCTGCGCGGCTTCGGCCGGTCCGATCCCACCGTCGACTCGAGCCTCACCATGGAGATGCTCGCCGACGACGTCGCCGGTCTCCTGGAGGCGCTGGGCATCGCCAACGCCGACATCATCGGCCTGTCCATGGGCGGATACGTGGCCCTGGCCCTGTGGGAGCTGCGACCGACCATGGTGCGGTCGCTCGCACTTGTCGACACCCGCGCCGGCGCCGACGGCCCCGATGCTCGGGCAGCGCGCGATGCCATGGTCGACCGCATTCTCGACAAGGGGCGGGGGGCCCTGGCCGACGAGATGGTGCGCGGGCTGTTGGGTAGGGCACCGTCGCGCCGGGCCCAGGCGCGCCTTCGCTCCATGATCGAGGGAACCCGCTACGAGACCCTGGTGGCGGCGCTCGCCGGGATGAAAGAGCGCAAGGACCGCACCGCCCTCCTGCCCACGATCTCCGTGCCGTCCGTGGTGATCGGAGGCGAGGAGGACGCGCTCATTCCTCCCGATCAGCAGCGAGAGATGTCGGCGGCGATTCCTGGTGCCCGCACCACCATCGTCGCTCGTGCCGGCCACCTCACCCCGATCGAACAGCCGGACCCGGTCAACCAGGCCCTCATCGAGCTCTTCGAGGGCCGCAAGGTGGTGTGGTGGCGCTGAGCACTGTCCGCCACGCCACCGTCCGATAGCATCCTCGCCTTCGCCGTCAGCAGGGGGCTTTCGTCGTGTTCTGTACCGCTCGTTCTATAGCCGCCGTGATGGTGCTCATGGTGTCGGTGGCCGCATGTTCGGACGGGCCGACCTCGACGAGCCCCGCGGTGCCGACGGCGACGGTGCACGTCCTGAGTGGCCCGGTCGAGATTCGCACCGGCTCGGGCGACTTCACGGGTGCGATCGATGGTCAAGCGGTGAGCCCGGGCGACACCGTGGCTACGGGGGCCACTGGCCGAGCGGTGATCGAGTACCAGGACGGAAGCGTCACCCGCCTCGACGTGAACACCACGTTCACCATTGCAGTGCTCGAAGCCCTCGACTCCGGCGGCATCGTGGTCGAAGGCGAACAGCATTCGGGCAACACGTACCACCGGGTCGTGGAGATCACCGACTCGGCGAGCCGATTCGACGTGATCACACCGACGGCATCGGCCTCGGTGCAGGGAACCGTGTATGCCGTCTTCGTTGGCTCCGATGGCGCCAGCTCCATTGCCGTCTTCGAGGGGATCGTGGTGGTCGAGGGTGCGGTCGGCGGCGTACTCGTGGTCTCCGCCGGATTCCTGGCCA
>CAYYIA010000277.1:0-2676 GCA_964471875.1 uncultured Acidimicrobiia bacterium | reverse complement strand
AACGCCGAAGTGCAGCAGGCCATCGCAGGACTCGGTGGCATCCTCTTCGGCCAGGAGACCACCACCGGCGACTCGCCCCGCTCGGTGCTCACCATCAAGATCGCGCCGGAGAACTTCGACCGGGCCCTGGAGCGACTCGCCGGGATCGGCGACTTGATCAGCCAGACGATCTATGCCGACGACGTCACCGACCGCGTCGTCGATCTGCAGAGCCGGATCGCCACCTCCGAGGCGAGCGTGATTCGCCTGCGCGCCCTCCTCGAGACCGCTCCGGGTATCGAAGAGGTCGTGGCCCTCGAGTCGGAGCTGCTCCGCCGGGAGACCGATCTCGAGGTGCTGCGCGGTCAGCTACGCACCCTGGAGGATCAGGTGGCACTCGCCACGATCGTCCTCATCCTCTCCGAGCCCAGCCGCATCCCCGAACCGGCCATCGAGGTCATCGAGACCATCGAAGCCGGCCATGATGCCGCATGCCCTGGTCGCGACGAGGTCGAGATCGACGAGGGTGAGCCGATGACGGTGTGCTTCGTGGTCACCAATACTGGCGACACCGCCCTCACCGAGATCGAGGTGTGGGATTCGGGTCTGGGTCTCGACCCCGACGACGTGATCGTGGTCGAGGGTGATCTCGGCGTGGCGTTGCTGCCCGGCGAGCGTCTCGTGCTCGCGTATGAGACCGAAGCCGACTTCGACCGTTGGGTGTCGCCCTCGGTGTCGGCGCTCGCTGTGGACGAGGACGACGAACCGGTGTACTACGAGATCGCCGAGGACATCGAAGCCGTCGACCTGACGGTGATCGAGGACACCTCACTCCCCGGGTTCACCGATGCCCTCGGCACCGCTTGGGACGGGATGCGCTGGCTGTTCGGAGTCGCCGTGCTCGCCGCCGGCGCCGCCATCCCCTTCCTCTGGATCCCGCTGATCGCCGGCGGCATCTGGTGGTGGCGGAAGCGGCGCGAGGACTGATGCCCGAGGCCTGATGCCAGGGCAGGGGCTAGGGGCTGGGGTCGAACAAGGGAGGCGCCCCCGGGAAACCGGGGGCGCCTCCGTCCTGTCTGGTGCCTGGTGCCTGGTGCCTAAGCAGCATCCGGCCAGGCTGGGGTGCGCGGGGCCTGACGCCCGGCGGACCGGGCGGGGATCCGGGCCTTTTCGGGCTTGGGGAAGAGCGCCTTCCAGGCCGACTCCACGAGTCTGGTCCCGGCCACGGCCACCACGGTCATGGCGCCGAACACCACGAGGGGATCGGACCATGAGTCGAAGTCGAGCCCGGCGCCGAGGTACTCCCGGACCGCAGCCCATTCGGTGCGGGCAAGCAACGACCACCCCACCGTGATGAACACGCCGAACACCACGATGGTCAGGATCCGATTCACCCGCTTCATCTCGACCCCTCCTTGTGCAGCGGCGCCAGCACGTACCGTTGGACGGTGTTGGTGAGCCACTTCCAGTTGAACGCGACATGCAGCGCGGCCAGGCCCATCACCCACACCACCGCGGCGAGGTGGAGCCACGCCCAGAACTCGAGTGCCGGAGGTTGCAGTCCGAGCGCCGGCAACGCACTCTCCGAAATGAGCAGGCCGGAGACGATGATCGTGGTGAAGCCGACGAACAGCGCCCCCATCATCAAGTAGTTGAGACGGTTGCGCAGCGAGGTCCGCCCGAAGATCCGCTTGAGCGTGGTCCCTGCCCAACCGGCGTGCTGCACCAGGTGGGTCACCATCCCCACCCCGAGGGCGATGCCGAGCCACTCATGGACCGCCAACCCGGTGAGGGGAACCTCGATCACCGCCACGAAGAGCGCCAGCAGGGCAGCATCGACGATGAAGAGGCTCAGCGTGTGGTTGAGCCGGGAGCGGGAGCGCCCCGAAGCGGCGGTGAGGGTCGATGCCATGAACCCATCACACACCATCCACATGACACCCGCCTGATCGCGGGCTAGGAATTCCATGAGACTCCCACCGGGCCTTTCGGCCAACGATCGGGACCCCGCCCACCTTGTCGGAGCCTGTCGCTGGATGGATGCTGCGTGGGTATGCGCCGCACGCTGATCCTGCTCGGACTCCTCGCGCTGGGGGTATTCCTCCTCGTCAACCCGGTGACGGGACTCCTCGCGCCGCCCTCCGAGGATCCCACCACGACCGTCGTTGCCGCCACCACGCTGCCGACGACCACCACCGAGGCGCCTCCCAACGGGACCGAGACCACCACCACGTTGGCCACCACGACGACAACGACGACGATCGCCGTGGAGACCGTGATCGCCGGCCCCCAGGTCTGGTCGGAGTGGGGCTACTTCCAGGTCGAGATCACGGTGGCGGACGGGGTGATGACAGACGTCGCGTTGATCAAGCAACCCTCGGATCGCAAGTCGGTCCGCATCAACGACTCGGCCGTGCCCCGGTACGTGGCACAGGCGCTGGAACTCCAATCCACCGACCTGGACATGATCTCCGGAGCCACCTTCACCTGGCGCTACTTCCGCGAGTCGCTCGCCGGGGCCATGGAGGAAGCCGGGCTGGTTCAGCCGGTCGGGGCCTAGGCGCGAAGCGCAATGCGCAATGCGCAATGCGCAGCCAACAGCTCACAGCCGGTGAGGTATCAGGTATCAGGTATCAAGACTGAAGACTGAAGACTGAAGACTGAAGACTGGCATCTGGCATCTGGCATCTGGCATCT
>CAYYIA010000276.1:0-2680 GCA_964471875.1 uncultured Acidimicrobiia bacterium | reverse complement strand
GCACCGAAGCGGCGTGCGGCCGCCTGGATCACCGGACGCTCGACGCCGGACTTGCGGAGGAGCGGAACCAACGCCGCAACCGTGAGCATGCCCCCGACCCAAACCGAGGCGGCGAGCACATGAAGCCAGCGGATGAAGTCGTCGAGCACGGACGAAGGTTAGGAACCCGCTACCCGCCTCCCGCCACCCGCCTCCCGCCTGAGCGCGTCGAAGGCACACGACGCGTGCTGGCGGGATGCGGGATGCGGGAAGCGGGAAGCGCGAACACAAGCGAAGGCGCCGGTCGGGGGCATCGGTGGGCTTTGGGCCCCTGGGAGGGAACTCAGGTATCGATGCTGGGGCGACCGGCGCCTTCGGATCTAGCGGATTGGCTTACGGGGCTTCCTCGCGGACTTCGAACTCGACCACCATGTCGGCAGCCGTCTCGAACTGCAGCGTGACCTCGAAGGTGTCGCCGATCTCGAGAGGGTTGACCAGGTCGATGAACATCAGGTGCTTGTGCCCGGGCTCGAGCACGACCTCTTCCCCGGCGGGAAGCGGAATGGTTTCGATCGGGATCATCATCATCCCGCCACCAACGTCCATCGAACCCGCGATCGTCGTGTCCGTCGACTCCACCATGATCACGTCGTGGAGTTCACCGGCGGCGGCAAACGTGGCGGGGACGGTGATCCCCACGAGCACGTCGTCGACCGGGCTGGTGACCCGCATGTAGGCGGCGCCAGCACCGGCAGTCATCGGGCTATTGCGGGCCCAGGCGCCCTCGACCGTGATGCCTTCGGCATCGTCGCCGCAGGCGGCGACCACCAGGATGAGAGCGGCCAGCAATGCCACCCCTCGCAGACTCCTCATACCAATTCCTCCACTGTTGAACGGACTCGTCAACAAGAGGAGTCGTTCCGCACCACCTCGCGGTTCCCGCGATTTAGCCGGCGACGGCCCGATCGTGGGCGTGCTGCTCGAGGAGGTCCTGGCGGGCACGGGCCACCCGGGACCGAATGGTGCCCACCGGCACCCCGGAGACCTCGGCTGCCTCTTCATACGACAGCCCGATGAACTGGGTGAGGGCGAAAGCCTCGCGTCGGTCGGGGTCCAGGGAGGCGAGCAGCTCCTCCACCTCGAGCCAGTGGGCGTCGCGGTGGGCCTCGGTGGGAGCGACCGAGATCAGCCGGTCGGCCAGGCGGCGCTGCCGGGCGGAGCGGCGGGTGGCATCGACACACACCCGGCGAGCGATGGCGAGCACCCACGACCGGGCATCGCCGTCGCCACGGAACCGGTGCAAAGCCGCAAGGGCCCGCTCGAAGGTCTCCTGGGTGAGGTCGTCCGGGTCGGTGGGTGATCCGAGGAACCGGCACAAGCGCCACACCGCCGGCTGGGTGAGGGCCACGAAGTCCTCGAGGGCGCGACGATCCCCGGCCTTGGCGCGCAGCGCGAGAACGGTGGTTCCCTCCACCCGCACAGTGAACCAGTGAGACGCGCGTCTCCCCCCGGGACCAATGTCACAATCTGTGGGACCGACGCGTGTGGTATCAACACCGGGTGTCCCGGACCAAGCGGCGGGAACCCGGCCACCGATGGGGGCGACCTGATGGGCATGGAGTGTGCCGAGGCGAGAACGCTGCTGTCCGCCGCCATGGATGGGGAACTGGCGGCCTCTCCCGAACTCGAACAGCACGTGGCCGGGTGCCGGGCGTGCACCGAGTGGCGCCGCGAGGCCCATCGCCTCAACCGGTTGGGCATGGAGTCGACGCCTCCGATGGGAGTCTCCCAGCGGGTGGCGGCGCTTCTCCCCAAGGGCTTTGCTCGCTATCGCTGGATCCGGCTGGCCCTTGCCTGGGGCGGATTGCTCCTGGTCGTGTGGAACGTGCCGGGGATGCTCGACAGCGGCGCTGATCTGTCCATCCGCCACCTGTCTCGGCACCAGCACGCCTTCGATGTCGCCCTCGGGCTCGTCTTTCTCTTCGTCGCGTGGCGACCAGATCGCGCCTATGGCACGGTGCCGGTGGCGGCCACCTTCACGATCGCCCTCGCCGGCGCAGCGGTGTTCGATCTGATCAACGGCGCCAGCACCGTGGAGCGGGAGGCGCCTCACATCGTCGAGCTCATCGGTCTGGGGATGGTGTGGGCGCTCGGGATGAGCGCGGGGCCGGGGAGGCGGAAGGGGCCGGGGGCCAGGGGCTAGGGGCTAGGAACGGCGAGTCGCAACGTCGAAGGTGCCACCAGAGAGGGCGTCCTCACGACCACGCCGATCGCCGAGTTCGCTCGACTTAGGATTCGAGCGTGGCAGCGACCATGACCCTGCGGCACGGTGACATCGTCAGGGCAGTTCGGTTGGCCCGGGCTCGCTTTGGAACCCCGATCGTGTTCGCGGTCGGGTCGGTCATCAGAGTCGGCCAGGGGCTGTTCCTTCGCGACGAGGGGTTGGGACAGGCGCTCTACCAGGGCGCCTGGTTCGGTGGCTTCTGGCTGGTGGGCTACTGGTTCGTGCTCCCCCATTTCAACGCGGTCATTAGCGGGCTGATACCGGGAAACATGCGAGCGGAGTGGAGCATCAGCTGGAGCGACGATGGGATCGTGATCACGAGGGGCCGCAACTCTGCGGCTTACGACCACGAGTTGGTGACGAAGTGGTATCGCTCGGACGCCCTGGTGGTTCTGCGCCGAGGGCCGATGATGGTGG
>CAYYIA010000275.1:0-2680 GCA_964471875.1 uncultured Acidimicrobiia bacterium | reverse complement strand
TCGCCGGCTACGTGATCGAGAAGAGTCTCGCCGTGGACAACATCTTCGTGTTCGCCGTGATCTTCTCCGCCTTCTCCATCCCGTTGAAGTACCAGCACCGGGTGCTGTTCTGGGGGGTGATCGGGGCGCTCATCTTCCGGGCCATCTTCATCGCCGCCGGCGCGGCGTTGCTCGATCGGTTCCACTGGACGATCTACCTCTTCGGCGCGCTCCTCATCGTCACCGCCTGGCGTCTGTGGATCCACCGTGACCACCAACCCGACCCCGCCAACAACCGGGCGATCAAGTGGATGCAACGCCATGTGGCAATGACACCGCGGCTGGACGGCCAGCGGTTCTTCACGAGGGAGGGCGCCAAGCGTGTCGCCACCCCACTCTTCGCCGCCCTCGTCGCCGTCGAAGTGGCCGACATCGTCTTTGCGGTGGATTCGATCCCGGCGATCTTCGCCGTCACCGGCGAGCCGTTCCTCGTGTTCACCTCGAACGCCTTTGCGATCCTCGGCCTGCGCTCGATGTACTTCTTCCTCGCCGACATGCTCAAGCGATTCCACTACCTCTCCATCGGTCTGGCGGTGGTGCTCGCATTCGTGGGCGTGAAGATGCTGCTCATCGACGTCTACAAGATTCCGATCGCACTGTCGCTCGGGGTGATCGTGGGCATCCTTGCTGGTGCGGTGATCCTTTCCATCCGTCGGCCCGTGGCCCCGGACACACCCGGTGTGGAGTCGATCCCGGAAGGGGCCCCGCCCTCCTGAACGGCTCCACCGGCGGAACCGCCGGCTGCCGTTCCTATCGTCACGCGGCACAGGAGGCACCGTGAACCAGCAACTTGCCGCACTGTCCGACCGGTTTTGGGACACCGCAATGGCGAACTCGCCGATGTGGGCGAGCCTGTTGGGCGACCACCGCTTCGACGCGGAGGTGGAGGACCTGTCGCGCGAGCACGAGGACGACCTCATCGCCCAACTCGACGGGATCGTCGCCGAGGCGGCCGCCCTCGACCCCGCCACCCTGGAACGCGACGACCGCATCACCCGACATGTCCTCATGTTCGAGGCAGAAGGCATCAGCGGTTCGATGCGCAGCCGTACGGCGGAGTTCCTCGTCGATCCGATGCTCGGTCTGCACATGGACATCGTCCAGGGCGTTCCCCAGTTGCGCGCCACCACCGACGAGCAGGCGTGGGCCTTCGTCGAGAAGGCCTCGAAGGTGGGGCGGCAGTTCGATCAGGCGATGGAACGCCACCGCCAGGGGGTCGCCAATCACCGCACCCCGCCGCGCATCTCGGTGGAGAAGGTGATCGGCCAGCTCGACGCCTTCGCCAAGTTGGGTATCGCGGAGAATCCGTTCCTGCAGATCGCCCTTCCCGAGGAGTGGGACGACCTCGAGCGGGCGCGGTGGCGCCATGCCATGGAAGAGCAGGTGACGACCGTCGTCATTCCCGCCTTTGCCCGCTATCGGGATGGGGTCGCCCGCGACGTGCTGCCCGCGGCCCGGCCTCCCGAGCACTCCGGGGTGTGCTGGCTTCCCGATGGCGAGGAGATCTACCGCCGGGCGGTCCGGCGCTACACGTCACTCGACCTCGAACCCCGGGACATCCACCACATCGGTCTCGACGAGATCGCCTCGCTGGAGGAGGAGTACCGCGTGCTCGGATCGAAGGTCCTCGGGACCGACGACGTGCCCGTGATCTACGACCGCCTCCGCAACGATCCCGCCCTGCGCTACTCCACCGCCGACGAGGTACACCGCGCCGCGGAAGGCGCTCTGGCCCGGGCCCGGGAGGCCATCCCCGCATGGTTCGGCACGCTGCCGGAGGCGCCGTGCGTCGTGCAGCCCATCCCCGACGTCGGCGCCGCCGATGCCACCCTCGCCTACTACTACCCGCCGTCGATCGACGGCTCGCGCCCTGGGATCTACTTCATCAACCTGTCGGAACCCACCACGCGCACCCGGTTCGAGTCGGAGACCCTGGCGTTCCACGAGAGCATCCCGGGACACCACCTCCAGATCGCCATCGCCCAGGAACTCGAGGGAGTGCCCACCTTCCGACGCAATGGCAACGTCACGGTCTACATCGAGGGATGGGGCCTCTACACCGAGCGCCTCGCCGACGAGATGGGGCTGTACTCGGGCGACCTGCAGCGCCTGGGCATTCTGTCATTCGACTCGTGGCGGGCGGGCCGACTCGTCGTGGACACCGGACTGCACGCCATGGGCTGGAGCCGGCAGCAGGCGATCGACTACTTCGTGGACAACTCGCCGCAGGCCCGCAACAACATCGTCAACGAGGTCGATCGGTACATCGGATACACCGGCCAAGCCCTCGCCTACAAGATGGGCCAGCGCGAGTTGTTCCGATTGCGCGCCGAGGCGAAGGCCCTCATGGGTGGGCGCTTCGACATCCGTGGGTTCCACGACACCGTGTTGGAGAACGGCCCGGTGCCCCTCGACCTCCTCGGCGACCTCGTACGCGAGTGGGCGGCGGGCTGACCCGCCGCCCTAATCCCCTGGGAGGGAGGAACTCGCTCTCGCTATGAGAGGATCGATGGATCGGGCACTGGTTCGATCTGAAGGCGACCCGGTCTCGGGTCGCCTTCAGATTCCGGGGTGACCTATCCGCCGAACCTCTGAGACCTATTCGCCGTCGGGTCGCGCACCCACCACCACGGTGACCTCG
>CAYYIA010000274.1:0-2730 GCA_964471875.1 uncultured Acidimicrobiia bacterium | reverse complement strand
ACGGCGGTGTGCTGGGCGACGGCACCACCGTCGACCGTGTCTTCCCCGTGGCGGTCGGCGACCCGGAGCCCTGAGCCCGAGCGACGAGGGCGGGGCCCGAGCGGCAGGGATCTGAGGACGGAACGCGCTGCGAGCCGATCCAAGTAGTTCTGAGAATCTCGCGGCCCGGCAGCGGCCTGGGACGGCGGCCATCGTCCAAGACCGACACACGTCACGTCGTGGGGCGAACAGCGAAGGAGGGTGCCCACCGTGTCGTAGGGTCTGCTCGACGAGGACGGCGACTTGCGGGAGGAGGGTGGCGTTGGCCGAAGTCCCAGTGATCGACGGCTACTCGGACCTCGTCCAGGTCGCCAAGGGCGGCTTCGGGGTCGTGTATCGCGCTCGCCAGGATCGCTTCGGTCGCACAGTCGCCCTGAAGGTCCTCAGCGTCGCCGACCTCGACGAACGGGGCCAACGGCGATTCGAGCGGGAGTGCATCGCTATGGGGAGCCTCGGGTGGCACCCCAATGTCGTGGCCGTGTTCGACTCAGGTATCACCGAGGACGGTCATCCATGGCTGTCCATGGAGTACCTCGAAGGCGGATCGCTCGGCGATCGCTTGAGGCGAGGTTCGCTCCCTTGGCAGGAAGCTGTCATCGCCGGGGTCCAAGTCGCCGGTGCCCTCGACGCAGCCCATGCAGCAGGCATCCTCCACCGTGACCTGAAGCCAGAGAACCTCCTCGTCGGGCCATACGGGGAGACCAAGCTCGGCGACTTCGGCATCGCCGCGGTCGAGGGAGCGGCCCGCACGACCACAGGGCACGCCTCCTTCACCGCCAACCACGTCGCCCCCGAGATCCTCAGACGACAGCGGCCCGACGAACGCTCCGACCTCTACAGCCTCGCCTCCACGCTCCACACCCTCATCGCCGGTGAGCCGCCGTTCGCGGGCGATCCTGACGAACCCATCGAGGCGATCATGGTGAGCGTTCTGCAGGATCAGCCGCCCCGCCTCGATGGCGTACCCGATGGTCTCGCCGACCTCTTGGTCCGTGCCCTCGCCAAGGATCCCGCTGATCGGCCCGAAAGCGCAGAGAAGTTCGGTCGAGACCTCCAAGATGTCCAGGTCGACGCCGGGCTGCCGGTCGCCGACCTCAGGCTCGCTCCAACGACTTCATCAAGCGCGGCGGCGGAGCCTCCAAAGCAGATCGAGCCGGTTCCGACACCGAAACCGGTGGTCGGCGACCCCCTTCCGACCGTCGACCATCAAGCACCCGCCTTATCCCGCGGTGATCCCGCTCCGACTATCGACCACATCCCGCGCAAACACCCCCGCGCCGCTCAAGTCACCCCCGCGCCTCCGTCAGAGTCACGCGAAAGAGCCGAGACCACAGAGTCGGCTATCGCCGACAGCACAACGCGTGGCGAAGACCCCTCGGGCGGCATCCCGGCGCCATGGCAGGTCGCCCTAGCCGTCGTCCGCAAGCCCCGCACCTGGTTCATCGCCGTGCCGGTGGTGATCCTGCTCGCGGTCGTCGTGGGCCCCTTCGTGTACTTCAACTTCATCCAGGAGGACGCGCCCGACCCGCTGGGCTTCTCGGACATCACCACGACCACCAGCGGCGGTTCGACCGCGGTCGACGACGGGACCATCGACGGCTCGTGGGCGGTCACCGACGGTTCGACGGCGGGCTACCGGGCCACCGAGGTGCTGTTCGGCCAGTCGAACGACGCCGCCGGCCGCACCGAGGGGGTGACGGGCACGCTCGAGATCGAGGGCACCACCGTCACCGCCACGAGCCTCGAGGTCGACCTCACCGGCCTCAGCAGCGACGAGGACATCCGCGACGGCCAGGTGCAGAACCGCATCCTCGAGACCAGCCAGTTCCCCACCGCCACCTTCGAGCTCACCGACCCGATCGAGATCGGCGCCGAACCCGACGACCAGGAGGAGGTGACCGTGACCGCCACCGGCGACCTGACCGCCCACGGCGTGACCCAGGCCGTCACTGTCGACCTGACCACCCGGAAGAACGGCGCGTCCATCGAGGTGACCGGCAGCATCCCGGTGACCTGGTCGGACTTCTCCATCAACGACCCCAGCGGTGGCCCGGCCCAGGTGGAGGACAGCGGCGCGATCGAGTTCGCGCTCCGCTTCACGGAGTCCTGACCAGACCGAACAGCGACACCGGAACCGAACGACCAGGCCCGACCGAACGACCACTCGGCCGAACGACCACTCGTCGCTTCGCTAGCCTCCCTACCACCGGGACGACAGTGGGAGGACGCCATGACCACGACCAGAGCCCGCATCACCGCGCTGGCCACGATGCTCGCCGTGACCGCCGCGATGGGCACCTGGTCCACCCCTGACGCGGGGGCGGCCACCGGCGACATCGCCCTCTTCGGGGGGTCGACCTCGGGCCTCTTCCCCACCGGTGGCATCGTCGAAGGGCCCGACGGCAACATCTACTTCGCCAACCCGTGGGGCTTGGGACCGACGAACGGCATCGGCGAGATGACCCCGTCGGGCACCATCACGTTCCACACCGATGCCAGCATCAAGGGGCCGGCCGACCTCACCGTCGGCGGCGACGGCAACGTCTGGTTCACCGACCCCACCGGCCCCGGCCCTGGGACCGGCACCGGCCAGATCGGTCGCTTCAACCCGGCCACGAACGCCTTCACGTTCTTCCCGTCGGGCAGCGTCGTGTTCCCGTTCAAGATCACCACCGCCGCCGACGGCAGCGT
>CAYYIA010000273.1:0-2741 GCA_964471875.1 uncultured Acidimicrobiia bacterium | reverse complement strand
ACGGCTCGTAGGCGTCTTCCACCGTCTGGGTCTCCTCGCTCACCGCGATCGCCAGGGTCGACAGACCGACGGGACCGCCACCGAACTTGTGGATGACCGCTTCGAGAATCGCCCGGTCGACCCGGTCGAGACCGGCGGCGTCGACCTCGAACACCTCGAGCGCCTGCTCGGCGATGGCGGCGTCCACCACACCGTCCGCTCGCACCGCGGCGAAGTCCCGAACCCTGCGCAGCAGCCGGTTGCCGATGCGGGGTGTGCCCCGGGATCGCTGAGCGATGGCGCGCCGGCCGTCGCGGTCGATGGTGATGCCGAGGAGCCGGGCCGAACGCTCCACGATGGCCTCCAGCTCTTCCGGTCGGTAGTAGTCGATGCGCGCCACGTATCCGAAGCGATCGCGCAGCGGGGCCGACACCCGTCCCACGCGCGTGGTGGCACCGATGAGGGTGAAGGGGGGGAGTTCGAGCCGGATCGAGTTCGCTCCCGCGCCCTTGCCGACGACGATGTCGAGCTGGAAGTCCTCCATGGCCGTGTAGAGGATCTCTTCCACGACCCGCGGCAGGCGATGCACCTCGTCGATGAACATCACGTCGCCGAGCTGGAGGTTCGACAGGATCGCGGCGAGGTCTCCGGCGCGTTCCAGCACCGGTCCCGACGTGGCGCGCAGCTGCGCCCCCATCCCTTCGGCGAGGATGGCGGCGAGCGTGGTCTTCCCCAGCCCCGGAGGACCGCTGAAGAGGACATGGTCGAGAGGCTCGCCTCTCCCCCGAGCCGCCTCCATGAGGATCGACAGCCGTTCTTTGAGCTCTTCCTGCCCGACGAACTCGTCGAGCGAGCGCGGCCGCAGCCCTGCCTCGAATGCGGCCTCTTCCGGTCCTGGCCTCCCGGCGAGCAGCCCGTCTTCTCTCATCGCCGTCCCAGCTTCTGCAACGCGGCCCGCAGCATCGCCTCCACGTCCTCGCCGTGCAGGTCTTCGACGGCATCCCGGATCTCAGCCGACGAGTATCCGAGCCCCTCGAGCGCGGTGCGCACCGAACCGAGCCCTCCCGAGGACGGGATGCCTCCTGCGGGAAGCGCCAGCCGGGCGCGGAGATCGAGCACGAGTTTCTGAGCGCTGCGCACGCCGATGCCGGGGACGGTCGTCAGGGTGTCGATGTCCTCGCCGATCACGGCCGCCCGCAGCCGGTCGGGACCGAGAGCATCGAGGATCGCCAGCGCGAGCTTCGGTCCGACCCCGCTCGTTGCGATCAGATGGCGGAAGACGACCCGGCCATCCTCATCGGCGAACCCGAAGAGAGCCAGCTGATCCTCGCGCACATGAAGGTGCGTGTGGATGACCACTTCTTCACCGAGCGAAGGAAGCGCCCCGAGGTCGCGGGTGGGCATGGCGATCTCGTAGCCGACTCCACCTACGTCGACGATCACCGATTCGGCGGTTCGGGTCACCAGCGTCCCGCGCACACGCCCGATCATGTGCGCTCCCCGATGAGGCGGCGCAGCCCGGCGGATTGCAGGTGGCACAGGGCGATGGCCAGTGCATCGGCGGCGTCGGCCGGCTTGGGGGCCTCGGTCATCCCGAGACGCCTTGCCACCATCTCCTGCACCTGATCCTTGGGGGCGTCGCCATACCCGGTCACGGCGAGCTTCACCGCCGACGGTGTGTACTCGATCACCTGCAAGCCTGCCCGGGCCGCGGCGAGGATGGCGACGCCCGATGCCCGTCCCACCGCGGTCGCGGTCTGCAGGTTGCGATTCACGAAGACTTCCTCGATGGCCGCCTCGGCGGGTGCGAACTCCGCGATCACAGCGGAGAGGTCATCGAACAGCTCGGCCAGCCGGTCTGCCAGGGGCGCCTGCGGGTCGGTGCGCACCACCCCTGCCGCCACGGCCCGCACCGGTCGGCCGGCGGCGACGATGCCGTACCCGGTGACCGAGAGACCGGGGTCGATGCCGAGGACAAACATGTGTTCGATCAGGATAGAGCCCTCGCCGAGGGCAGGGGGGGATTGCGCGGATAGCCTCCCCCGATGATCCGAGACGAACCATCGGCGGCGGCCCTGGCTGCGGCGACGCCCTCCGACCGCGACCGGTGGATCGACTTCCTGCGAGCGCTCAGCATCCTCGTCGTGGTCGTGGGTCATTGGCTCGTCGCCGTGGTCGTGTGGCGCGACGGGCGGGTCGAGGGCTTCAACGCCCTCGAGCGGATCGACGGTCTGTGGTCGATCACGTGGGTCCTGCAGGTGATGCCGATCTTCTTCTTCGTCGGCGGCTTCTCCAACCTCGTGAGTCTGCGCGCCGCCCGGCGTCGCGGCATCGGATACGCCGGCTATCTCCACGGACGGGTCACGCGGATGATGCGCCCAACCGCGCTGTTCCTCGGCCTCACCGTCATGGTGGTGGCCACCCTCGACGCCCTCAACCTTGCCGACGACATCGTGTTCCCGGTGGCGACGCTCGTAACCGGGCCGCTGTGGTTCCTCGGCGTGTACATGATCGTGGTGGCCCTCGCCCCGGTCATGGTCGCCGCGCACGAGCGGTTCGGGTGGCGAGTGGTCGTCGCCCTTGCCGTACTGACGGTCGCCGTCGATCTCGCCCGATTCGCCGGTGGAGCCTCGGCGGTGGGCTACGCCAACTATCCCCTCGTGTGGCTGCTGGCCCACCAGTGGGGATTCGTCTACGCCGATGGCGGATTGACCGCCTTCCGCGGGCGGCTGCTTGCCGGGTTCGGGCTCGGGAGCCTCATC
>CAYYIA010000272.1:0-2748 GCA_964471875.1 uncultured Acidimicrobiia bacterium | reverse complement strand
CATATTGCCACTGCACGACTCGGGCGAGGTGAACGGCACGGTCTTCTACGTGATGCCGTTCATCGAGGGCGAATCGCTGCGGGACCGGCTCCAGCGCGAGAAGCAGCTGCCGATTCCCGAGGCGGTTCGTATCGCGACCGAGGTGGCGAGCGCCCTCGACTACGCCCACCGGCACGGCGTGATCCACCGCGACATCAAGCCGGAGAACATCCTGCTGCACGACGGCCAGGCGCTGGTCGCCGACTTCGGGATTGCGCTGGCGGTGAGCAAGTCCGACGGCAGCACCCGGATGACCGAGACCGGAATGAGTCTCGGCACGCCGCACTACATGAGCCCCGAGCAGGCGATGGGCGAGCGCGACCTCGACGCGCGGACCGACGTGTACGCGCTGGGGTGCGTCGCGTACGAAATGCTGGTGGGCGAGCCGCCGTTCTCGGGGCCGACGGCGCAGGCGATCATCGCGAAGGTGATGACCGCGACGCCCGAACCGATCTCCACTTTCAGGAAGACGGTGTCGCCCGCGATCGAGGACGCAATCCACGCGGCAATCCAGAGACTCCCGGCCGATCGCTTCTCCTCGACCAAAGAGTTCGGAAACGCGTTGGCCGCGACGCACGCCACCACGGCGACCCCTACCCGGGCCGTGCGGACGGGATCGGACGCCGCTGGACGGAAGGCGTCGCGAAGCCACCCTGCGGTGTGGGTGCTTGGCCTCGTTGCCCTCGGTTCGCTCGGCCTTGCGATGCGACAGTGGAGTGTCGCGAGGGGCGCCGACCCGGTACCGGTGATCCGGTTTGCCGTGGACATCGTCGATGGAATGCAGGTGACCGCCTGGAACTCGCAGAATCCGGATCTCGCGATCTCGCCGGATGGACGCACCATCGCCTTCTGTGTGTTCGATGCCAAGGGGGCACGGCAGGTCTACGTCCGGCGCCTGGATGAAGACAGCGGCAGGATCGTCCCGGGGACGGCGGGGAGTTATCAGCCGTTCTTCTCCCCCGATGGCGAGTCCCTGGCATTCTGGGTCGCCGGCCGGGTGATGAAAGTGGCGCTCTCGGGCGGCGCACCCCAGGCGATCGCAGAAGTCGGCAACCCGTTGGCACTCACCTGGTCCGCGAGTGGCGACATCATTTATGGACTCCGGGGGAATACCCCGTTGATGCGGGTTCCCGTGACCGGAGGGGAACTCCGGCCGGCGGCGGCGATCGACTCTGCCAACGGTGAAGTGGCGCAGTACTACCCGGTCGCGCTTCCTGATGGCCGCCATGTGCTCTATCAGAGCTGGGGGAGCGGGGCGATCGAGGATGCGCGGATCGGGCTGCTCGATCTCGATGCAGGGCGGGCACGCCGACTCGACGTTCGAGGCAGCTATCCGCTCGGGATGCTCGACGACCGCCTGGTCTATGTGGATCAGACCGGATCCATCCTCTCGGTTGCCCTCGATCTGTCGTCGGGGAAGGTGACCGGCTCGCCGGTGATCCTCGGCGAAGGGGTCATGTCGATCGCACGGGGATCGGCCGTGGCCGCCGTCTCCACCACCGGTACCCTGGTGTACGTCCCTCGCGGCGCGGACGCCGCACTGGTGCTCGCCAACTCCGATGGCGAAACACCGGTGGCCCAGGAAGCGAGAGGCTTTTCGTTTCCGCGCTATTCCCCTGACGGGCGGTTCATCACCGTGTCTGCTGCTGCCGGTACGTCATCGGACATCTGGATTGTCGATGTCGCGACCGGTGGGCTTACTCGGCTCACGTCGGGTGGCTCGGTGAACGAGCGACCGGAGTGGTCACCGGATGGCAAGCGCATCCTGTTCCGCACCGTGCGGAGCGGTCGCTCAGCCATCTGGTGGCAAGCCGTCGACGGAAGTGCCCCGGCCGAGCCGCTGGTCGCCGACGATGGCGTGGACTACTTCGAGGGGGTGCTCACACCCGACGGCCATGCTGTCGTCTTCCAGGTGGACACGGGCGGGGCGAACGTGTTCATGCAGTCCGTTGGCGGGACCGGTGGCCCACGGCCGATCGCCAATACCAAGGCCAACGAGGACCAGGCCAGAGTCTCTCCTGATGGCGAATGGGTGGCCTATGTCACGGACGCCTCGGGCACCCCGCAGGTGGAGGTCCAGCGGTTGTCGGAGCTGGGTCCGCGGTTTCAGGTGTCGGACCGTGGCGGTCGCGAGCCGGTCTGGTCGCGCGATGGACGGCGGATCTTCTACCGCACTGAGGAGAAGTTCTGGGTGGCCGACGTTTCGCCCGCACCAGTGTTTCGGGTGACCGGCCGCCGGATCTTCATGCCCGATCCGTACATGCAGCAGGTTTCGCCACACGCCAACTACGACGTGTCACCTGATGGCACCAGGATCCTGGTCGTGCAAGGCGAGCCGCAGCAGATCCGTGTGGTGCACAATTGGGCAAGCGAGGCTCGGCGGCGACTGCGGGCCGGGAACAGGCCATGACCCTCGACGCGCTTACCGCAGCACTCAGCGACCGCTACCGCCTCGAGCGCGAGCTCGGCGCGGGCGGCATGGCGACGGTCTACGTCGCCCAGGACCTCAAGCACGACCGCCGGGTGGCGATCAAGGTGCTCCGTCCCGAGCTCGCTGCGGTGATCGGCGCCGAGCGGTTCCTCGCCGAGATCAAGACGACGGCCAACCTGCAGCACCCGCACATCCTCCCGTTGTTTGAATCGGGGAAGGTCGATGGTCGATGGTCAATGGCTGCTGAAGGCGATGCATCGACCATCAGCCATCAGCCA
>CAYYIA010000271.1:0-2755 GCA_964471875.1 uncultured Acidimicrobiia bacterium | reverse complement strand
AGCGGCCCCCTCGTCGCCGAGGGTGACCACCAGCCCGCAACCGAGGCGCTCGGCCGCATCGAGCAGCGAGGCGTCGTCGGTGCCGTGTGTGCCCCCGACGATCTGGCCGAGTTCGACCTGGTTGGGAATGACCCAGTCGCAGAGGGCGAGCAGTTCGGGGGCGATCGCGGCCCCCGGGGCCGGGTTGAGGATGGTGATCGCCCCGCGGGTACGGGCAGCAGCAAAGGCGGCGGTGGTGACCGGCTGGGGGATCTCGAACTGCCCGATGACCACGTCGAGGGAGGGTTGCCCGGTCACCGCGGCGCTGGCCTGGGCCGGGGTCAGGGCGTCGTTGGCTCCCGGAATGATGATGATCCGGTTGGTGCCCCCCGGCTCGACCCATATCGGGGCGACGCCACTGGCGCCGGGGACGGTGTAGACGTGGGTCACGTCGATTCCGAAGCCGGCCAGGTTCGAGCGGGTCAGTGGCCCGTAGGCATCGTCGCCGACGCAGTTGACCATGGCCACCTCCGCACCGAGCAGGCGGGCCATCACCGCCTGGTTGGCTCCCTTGCCCCCGAAACCCATCTGGAAGCGATCTCCGACCAGGGTTTCGCCGGGTCCAGGGATCCGCGGTGTGTAGGCGACCAGATCGAGGTTGGTGGAGCCGACGACGGCAATACGCGGTGCAGCCATGGCCCGATATTGTGGCACCGCCCTCCCGAGGAGTGATCCCGATGCCCCCGCGCCCTGTCCCCGCATGGGAGCATCCGGTGTTGACGAGCGTGGCGGCGATCATCGACGACACCCGCCACGTCCACACCTCTCTCACCGAGATCGAGCGTGTCGCCGACTGGATGGCCTACGAGGCCTTTGGGTCCCCGACCGGCGGCCCTGCGGGCCCGTTCGACTGGGGGAGTGATCCGGATCAGGTGATCGACGCCACGATGGTGAAGGCCACCCTCGACTTCGCCTTCACCGACTTCGCCACCGGGGTCAAGTTCGAGGTCGACTATCAGGGACAGCGCTGGTCCGACAGCGAGGCGATGTTCGCCTGCCTCCACCAGGCGCTCGTCGCCGGCGTTCCCGTCCTCGACGGCGAGTACCTGGCCACGGTCACCCGGGACGATCTCGATCGCATCTTCCGCGGCAACATCGAGATGCCGATGCTCGAGGAGCGGGCAGCCATCCTCAACGAGGTGGGTGCCATCCTCGCCGGTGCCCACCAGGGCCGGTACCACCGTTTCATTCGGGCTTGCCCCCCGGTGATGTACGACGGCGGCGAGGGCATTCTGGAGCGCCTCGTGGTCGAGTTCCCCCGGTTTGCCGACCACAGCGACTTTCACGGCACCCGCGTGGTCTTCCACAAGCTTGCCCAGCTCGCCCTGTGGTCGCTGCACCTGGCGGTGGGGGAGCGAGGCGGATTCGTGCTGCGCGACCTCGGGGCCATGACCGCGTTCGCCGACTACATCGTGCCCGTGGCACTGCGAGTGATGCGGGTCCTCGAGTACTCGGCCGACCTGGAAGAGCGTATCTCCACCGGTGTCGAGATTTCGCGCGACTCCGACGAGGAGATCGAGATCCGGGCCCATTCGCTGTATGCGACGGCACTGCTCACCGACGCCATCAACCGGCGCCGCCCCGCCGATCGTCAACTCGTGATTCCCCAGGTCGACTTCAGGTTGTGGAGCGCCTACCACGCCACCACCTGGCCGCACCACCTCACCCGGACCGTGATGTATTAGCGGGAGCTCACGGCCGACAGCCAACTCCCGACAGCAAGAGTCGGATCGGGTCGGCGTCGGCGGTCGTTGCAGCCGGGGCCGGGTAGGGTGGCGGCCCATGAGCGACGAACGGCCACTCACTCCCGAGCAGTACCGGGTGCTCCGCGAGGGCGGCACGGAAGCGCCCTTCACCGGGGAATACTGGGACCATCACGCCGATGGGCGGTACCTGTGTGCCGGTTGTGGAACCGCGCTGTTCGGTTCCGCGGACAAGTTCGACAGTGGAAGTGGATGGCCGTCCTTCGTCCGTCCCGAGGGCAGCGACGTCGTCGCTCTCCACCGTGACACCTCCCACGGCATGGAGCGCACCGAGGTACGTTGCGCTCGGTGCGGCGGGCATCTCGGTCATGTGTTCACCGACGGACCCCAACCGACCGGCCTCCGCTACTGCATCAATTCGGCGGCGCTCGAGTTCGAGGGGTGACCGACCTCATCACCGGCGGGGACGGGCGCAGACGATGTGCCTGGCCCGGTGAGGACTTCCTCTACCTCGAGTATCACGACACCGAGTGGGGGAGACCGGGGGAGTCGGACCCGGCGCTCTTCGAGAAGCTGGCGCTCGAGGGATTCCAGGCGGGACTGTCGTGGATCACCGTGCTGCGCAAGCGGGAGGCATTCCGCCAGCACTTCGCCGGGTTCGACCCCGCCACGGTGGCTCGATTCGGGGAGCGGCAGATCGCGGCAATGCTCGCCGATCCCGGGATCATCCGGCATCGCGGGAAGATCACCTCGGCGATCGGCAACGCCCGGCGCGCCCTGGAGGTCATCGAGGAGTTCGGCAGCCTTGCGGCCTATGTGTGGCCGTTTGCACCCAAGCCGACCCGAGCCCCGCGCAGCTTTGCGGACCTCATGGCGGTGACCCCGGCCTCGACCGCATTGAGCAAGGATCTCAAGCGCCGGGGGTGGACCTTCGTGGGGCCGACGACGATCCACGCCTTCATGCAGGCGATGGGAATGGTCGACGACCACCTCTCCGGGTGCTGGGTCCGTGC
>CAYYIA010000270.1:0-2762 GCA_964471875.1 uncultured Acidimicrobiia bacterium | reverse complement strand
GACCTTCAGCGCCCTCGACTGGATCCGACTCGAACTCCTTCCGGAAGCCGGGCTCCCCGTACGGTGGGACGAGACCGACTACCTCGAGGTCGACCTCACCCGGCAACTGCTGTTCCTGGTCGAAGGCGGCGAGGTCTCGCAGATCATCCCGGTGTCGACCGGTGGTGGCTACACGTACGTGAGTGAGCGCACCGGTCGGGCGGCGACCGCGAACACCCCGAAAGGCGACTTCCACCTGCGCTGGCACCAACTCGGCTGGCAGTGCGACCCCGCCACCGGATGGTGCGTCTACAAGTACTGGGCGTTCACCGACTTCTACGGAATCCACGGGTACCGCCACGTGCCCGTGTATCCCGCGTCACACGGCTGCATCCGGGTCGAGACATGGGACGCCGACTGGCTGGAGTCGCGCCTGTTCGTCGGAATGCCACTCCACGTCTGGGACGAACCTCCCGTGGTCGCTCCCCCACCGCCACCACCGGGACCCCGCCCCCCACTCGTCGAACCGCCGGACTAGGCGCTCCAGGCGGTTAGCCTCCGAGCACCCGTGCGTCGATCAATACCTCTCCTCGCTCTGACCGTGCTCGCCGCGGCGTGCTCATCGGGTGGCACCATCCCCGAAACGCTCCCCACCGGCCCGCCCTCGACGGTGAGTGCCGACTCGACCACCACCACGATCGATCCCCGGCCGTGCGCCGCCACCACCGTGCTCGCCCCCCAGGGCACTCCGGGCTCACCCACGATCGAACAGCTCCCCGCCGGTAGCCCGCACGCGTCCGCGGTGGCAGCGTCACAGACGATGTTCGACTGCGCCGTGGATGTGGTCGTCGTCGATGCCGAGGACATCGATCGGGTGGCCCTGGCCGCGGTGCTGGCCGTGAACGTGCAAGCCCCCCTCCTCATCGGGGATGCTGCCACCGCCAACCAGCTGGCGTATGAACTCGACCGCCTTGCCCCGCAACGGCTGTGGCTCGTGGGGGACTCCGCCGAGGCATCGGCACCCGAGTGGACCTCGGTCGATCGCATCGGCGGCACCAACCAGGAGATCGCCACCGAGATCGCCACCATGATCGAGGCCGACGAGGATCTCCTGCTTCCCGTCGCGGGCGGCACCGACACCGTGGCGATCGCCATCGAGGCGATGGTCACAGGAAGGTCGCTGACCCCTCCACCCACCGACGGGCCGGTGGGACCGGTGTCGCCGGTGAGCGGCGACGACATCGTGGCGGGCAGCGGCGAATCGGGCATGGTCTGGCTGATCGACATCGATGAGCCGGTCTCCGCCCTGGTGGCGGCCGTCGGAGCCATCACCTCGGGCGGCTTCATGGGACTCGTCGACGGATCCGACCTTCGCCGCGAGGTCGCTTTGAGCCGGGACCTGGCGCCCTTTGCCGATGGAGTGCGGATGATCCAGATCATCGGGGGAACCGAGGACGCCGGGTGGCAGGCCATGGTGCTGCTGCGCGGCGACGAGATCCCCGGGGGCGGGTTCCTCATGTTCCCCGGCCGCCGCCTCGTGGCGCTCTACGGCAATCCCCTCACCACCTCCCTCGGGCCGCTCGGCGAACAGGATCCGGCCGCCGGACTCGCCCGGCTCCAGTCGATTTCGGTGGGCTACGACGCCGACGGCACCCAGGTGATCCCCACATGGGAGATCATCGCCACGGTGGCCGCGGGCAGCCCGGGCAACGATGGCGACTACTCGAACGAGATGCCACTGGATCTGCTGTCGTCGTGGGTGGACTTCGCCGCCGACAACGGCATGTACGTGCTGCTCGATCTCCAGCCGGGGCGCACCACCTTCCTGTCCCAGGCGATGCTCTACGAGGAGTTGCTTCGCCAGCCCCATGTCGGGCTCGCCCTCGATCCGGAGTGGCGACTGCTTCCCGATCAGGTCCACCTCGAGCAGATCGGCTCCGTCGGTGCCGACGAGGTCAACGAAGTCGTCGAGTGGCTCGCCGCCCTCACCCGGGACAATGCCCTCCCCCAGAAGGTGCTGTTGCTCCATCAGTTCGCCAGGGAGATGCTGCCCGATCGATCCCGGATCATGGAGACCCCGGAACTCAGCCTTGTCATCCAGATGGATGGCCATGGGGTCATCCCGGACAAGATGGGTACCTGGCAATCGACCATCACCGGGTGGGACTCCGACCTCACCACCGACTGGTCCAACGATCAGTTCGACTACGGCTGGAAGAACTTCTACGACGAGGACATCCCCGGACCGCTCGGGCCGTCCGAGGTGCTGAACCTGGTGCCCACGCCGGTGTACATCTCGTTCCAGTAGCAATGCAGGATCTGCGCCACCTCTGGGATCTCGATCCGCAGGTGGTGTACCTCAACCACGGATCGTTCGGTGCGTGCCCGCGACCCGTCTTGGACCATCAAGCCGGACTCAGGCGGAAGATGGAGCGCAATCCCGTGGAGTTTCTCGCCCGGCGGCTCAACGACATGCTCGATGAGGCCCGTGAGGTCCTCGCGGAGTTCATCGGAGCCGATCCTGCCGGCCTCGTCTTCGTCGCCAATGCCACGACAGGGGTCAATGCCGTAGTGCGATCCCTGCAACTGCGACCCGACGACGAACTCGTCATCACCGACCACGGGTACAACGCCTGTCGCAATGTCGTCGACAATGCGGCCGCGGAGGCCGGTGCCGTGGTCCGAGTGGCCTCACTCCCCTTCCCCGAGGTGACACCCGATGCGGTCGTCGCTGCGATCGAGGCCCAGGTGTCGGATCGCACCCGACTCGTCCTCATCGACCA
>CAYYIA010000269.1:0-2784 GCA_964471875.1 uncultured Acidimicrobiia bacterium | reverse complement strand
TCGTCGCCCTCGGCATCTCGGGCGTCGGGGTGGTGGCGTACATCATCGGCCTCATCGCCATCCCCGAAGCCCCCATCGGCTACACCCCCACCCCGGCGAACACGGACCACGGCACCTCGGCGCGATTCGTCGTCGGTGTGCTGCTGGTGGCAGCCGGGGTGTTCTACATGCTCGACTGGGTCATCCCGATCCGCCGGGCACTCGTACCGCTCACCCTGATCGGCGTGGGTGCCGCCATCGCGTTGTACGGTATGCGCAAATGACCACCGAGCGACCCTTCAGCATGGGCCGTCTGCTCTCCGGGGTGCTGCTCGTGGTCCTCGGCGTGCTGTGGCTGGTCGAGGAGTTCACCGACCTCGACATCGCCTGGGCGTCGGTGCTCCCCGTGATCCTCATCCTCATCGGCGTCGGGTTGATGTTTGGAGCCGCCACGGGAAGCCACGGCGGACTCATCACCCTGGGGATCTTCATCACGATCCTCGTGGTGCTCTCCTCGGCGGTCGAAGTCCTGGTGGATGTCCCGTTCCGCGGCGGGGTCGGTGACCACCAGGAGTCACCGGCCACGCTGGAGGCCGAGTACCGCTGGGCGATCGGTTCGATGCGGATCGACCTCACCGACGTCGCGGATCTCACCGGCACCACCGAGCTGTCGGTTGGCATCGGCGAACTCGTGGTGATCGTGCCCAACGGGGTCACCGTGTGGGTGGAGGCCGACGGCGGACTCGGCGAGGTGGTGGTCTTCGGTCAGACCCAATCCGGGATCTCGCCGGAGACGACCTTCGGCGCCGAGGGTGCCGAGTTGCACATCATCGCCCGCATCGGGATCGGCAAGGTCGAGGTGAGACGAGGATGAAGCAGCACCCGGGAACCTTCACCGCCGGCCTGATCTTCGTGATCATCGGCATCGCCTACCTGCTCGAAGCCTTCGAGGTGTGGCAGGTGAACGCGGCCCGCACCTGGCCGATCGTCCTCATCGCCGCAGGCATCGTGGTGATCCTCAACGCCCGCCGCCGCCACCCGGAATCCGCAGCGCCGACGGCCGAGCCACCAGCCGAGCAGCCTCCTACCGCCTGAGAGGCTCAGCACCTTCGTGGCGGAAGGGCAGCCGACTCGCCTCGAGCCACGGGTCGAGATCAGCCGCGACGGGCACCGGCACCGTCGGAGCCGACACCGGACGCCTCGCCCTCTGCGGAAGCAGCGCCACCGCCACCACGAACAGCCCGGTCACGGCCAGGATTGCTCCAGCCACTTCGATCCCCCGCGCCACGCGGGCAGTCAGGTGCAGGGCGTCAAAGTGGTTCAGGATGAACGCCCAGTCGTGCTGGCCACCACCGATGAGCGGGAGCTGCTGGGTGACGGCATCGGCCGCGTAGACCGAGACATCCCAGGCCGAGGTCCCCGCCCATACCAGACAGAACCCTCCGGCGGCGGGGTCGCGACGGTGCAGTCCGAAGTACCAGGCCATCGCCAGGGGGAACGCCACCTGGGCGAATGAGCCCGCCATGAACATCACGATCTCGGGGAAGGGGAACGCCATGAGGTGACCCGTCTCGTGCACCCCGAGGTCGAACCAGTCGAGAAGCGGCACCGGAGAGCCAGCCCCAAAGGCGAACCAGGCCGCGATCGCCGAGACGGCGCCCAGTGCAGCCGTCCGCCCCCAGCGCTGCCAGTGAGTGGTGCGGGTCACTCAGAGACATCGGCAGGTTCGGCGCGATTCTTCAGAGGCGCAATACGCAAAGGCGAGGAGCGCAATGCGCAATGCGCTCAGAAGTGAAGACTCGCTCAAGACCGAGAGGCGGGCTCGCACCCCCTTGGGAACCGCTGCGCATTGCGCATTGCGCATTGCGGGCGCGAGTGGGCATTTCACGCCCCGCGCCGTGCCCTACCCGGGCGTGACCGACACCAGCACCAGGCTGTACACCTCGTCGTAGTGGACGTCGCCGATGCGGCTGGGGCTGGTGGTGTGGCGCTCCACCGTGGTCTTGACCACCAGCACCGTGTCGGGGAGGACCCACACCTCCACCACCGATTCACCGGTGGTGGCGCCGGTCAGCACCGAGGTGATGCGGACGTGGTCGGTGGCGATGGCCTCGCCTTCGACGACGAGGTCCGCGGATCCGAGTGGGGTGACGGTGTAGGTCTCCGTGGTGTCCCCGGTGACACAGGCCACGGTGACGGCAGCTGCAGGCACCAGAGGCAGCGGCTCGGGACACGACTCGTGCTCCAGATCCGGGACCCCGAACCACTCGTGATAGCCGCGGGTGCCGGTGATGGCGAAGTCGGCGCCGCAGTGATCCCACTCCACCCACCGCTCGGCCAGGGCATCCCAGCGGGCCATCGGCCCGCAGGGTCCGGCACCGATGGTGAGGTAGGTCTCCGGCGGATACTCATGGCGAGCCCCGGCCATGGCATCGACCTCCTCGAAGCCGGTGGTGTCGTAGCGGTACACCCCGGGGTCACCCGGCAGCGACCCCGCCCCTACCACGGTGAGATCGGTGGGATCCACCGGCGTGGCCGTGTCCCGAAACGCCAGCACATAGGTGGCCACCGCGGCGACAACCAGCACCCCAACGATCCCCACGATGAGCCAGAGGCGGCGCATAGGGAGGAGTGTGGCAGACGACGCCTCGCATCCAGCGAGCGACCCCCCACCCCCGGCTCCTCCGGAGCCGGGTACTCCCCCCTCAGAGGGGGGAGAGCAAAGAACGGAGCCCGGTACTCCCCCTTCGGAGGGGGGAGAGCAAAGAACGGAGCCGGGTACTCCCGTCCTCAGAGAGGGGAGAG
>CAYYIA010000268.1:0-2852 GCA_964471875.1 uncultured Acidimicrobiia bacterium | reverse complement strand
CCGGGGCTGTCCTCCACCTCGAGACGCAGACACCACCGGGTCGGCACCTCGTCGAAGGCGGCGACTTCGCCCGCCCCGAAGGCGATGCGGGGTGCCACCTGTGATCCGGAGAGCAATTCACGGGCGGCGTCGATGACGTCGCCGAGCACCGCGGTTGCCGTCGGATCGCCCCCGGCCCCGGGTCCGGCGAAGAGCAACTCACCGACAGCGGTCCCGGAGAGGAACACCGCATTCGTCGCCCCGCGGATCGACGCCAACGGGTGATCGAGGGGCACCAGCGCCGGATGCACCCTGGCGACGACTCCACCAGGGGTGCGCTCTGCCACCGCGAGCAACTTGATGACGTAGCCGAGTCGACGGGCGGCGGCCAGGTCGTCGGCGGTGAGCCGTTCGATGCCCTCGCGGTGCACCCGCTTCGGATCGACCCATACCCCGAAGGCCAATCCGGCGAGGATGGCCGCCTTGGCGACGGCGTCGGCGCCGCTCACATCGGCGGTGGGGTCGGGCTCGGCGAATCCCAATCGCTGCGCTTCGGAGAGAGCGTCGTGGTACGAGGAGCCGTGGTCGGTCATGGCACTGAGGATGAAGTTGGTCGTGCCATTGACGATGCCCATCACCCGGCTCATCTGCTCGCCGGCCAGGGTCTCGGCCAGCGGGCGGATGATGGGGATGCCACCACCGACGGCCGCCTCGAAGAGGAGGGGGACGCCGGAGGCGGCAGCCGCCGCGATCAACTGCGGAGCCCGCGCTGCGATCAACTCCTTGTTGGCGGTGACCACCGGCTTGCCCGCCTTGAGCGCGGCGAGCACCAGCGTCCCGGCAGGCTCGAGGCCACCCATCACCTCGACGACGA
Organism: uncultured Acidimicrobiia bacterium; assembly: GCA_964471875.1. GTDB lineage: Bacteria > Actinomycetota > Acidimicrobiia > Spongiisociales > UBA11373 > UBA11373. The sequence continues at coordinate 1,999 of CAYYIA010000268.1, read as the reverse complement.
GGTCGACCGAGTCGTCGGTGACCAGGTCCATCACGTCGCTCGTCACCATTCCGGCGGGGAGTGAGAACGGCCGCTCCTTGGCGAGGTGGCGCACCACGACGCGACGCACCTCGAGGTCGAGGCCCGTGCGCGCCGTCACCACGGCGCGGTCGGCCATGAGGCGGCGCACCAGGGTGCCCCCCACGGTCCCTGCTCCGGCGATGCCGATTCCCACCGCCATGGCTACATCGTCTCCGGGGCGTCGAGCGCAAGCATTCCCAGGATGGCGGCGAGGACGCTCTTCGCCGCCTCCACCAGCCAGAGCCGCGCCTGGGTGACGGCGGGATCTTCGGTGACGATGCGGCATTCGCTGTAGAAGCGATGGAAGGACGTGGCGAACTCCTGTCCGTACCCGGTGAGCCGATGCGGGGCACGGCGCGCCGCCGCCTCCGCCACCTCCTCACCGAGCCGGTCGATCTGGCGCAGCATCTCGGCCTCGGCGGGATGGGTGAGCACCGCCAGGTCCACCTCGGCGAGCGGGCGACGGACCACCCCCTGCTCGGCGGCGAATCGCTCCAGCGACCGCACCCGGGCGTGGGCGTACTGCAGGTAGTAGACGGGATTGTCCATCGACTGCGCCCGGGCCGCCTCGAAGTCGAAGGTCATCGCCGTGTCGGGGCTGAAGGCGGCAAGGAAGTACCGCGTGGCATCGGTACCCACTTCCTCGAGCACTTCGCGGAACGTGACGAACTCCCCCGCCCTCGTCGACATGCGCACCGGTTCGCCGCCGCGGGTGAGGTTCACCGTCTGGGTGATCAGCACCTCGAGCCGATCGGGATCGAAGCCGAGGGCGGCGACGGCAGCCTTCATCCGCGGGATGTAGCCGTGGTGGTCGGCGCCCCAGATGTTGATGACCCGGTCGAAGCCGCGCCGGAACTTGTCGAGGTGGTAGGCGACATCGGGAGCGATGTAGGTGAACTCGCCATCGGACTTCACCAGCACCCGGTCCTTCTCGTCGCCGAAGGTCGTCGTGCGGAACCAGGTGGCCCCCTCCGCCTCGTAGACGTGTCCGTGCTCTCGCAGCACTTCGATCGCCGCCTGCACCCGCCCGTCACGGTGCAGATCGAGCTCCGAGAACCAGACGTCGAAGGGGATACGCGCCAGCACCAGCGTCTCTTCGATGTCGCGCATGGCACGCTCCATCCCCCAATGGCGCAGCCGCGGGAGATCGTCGACCAGGGACTCGCCGAACTCCGCGGCCAACTCCTGACCCCACTGGACCAGGTACTCCCCCTGATAGCCGTCGTCGGGTACCGCGGTGTCGCGCCCCAATGCCTGCAGGTAGCGCGCCTCGAGGCTGGCGGCGAACCGGTCCATCTGGACCCCGGCGTCGTTGTAGTAGTACTCGCGGCTCACCGGATGACCCACGTACTCGAGCATCCGGCACAGCACGTCGCCGATCACCCCACCCCGACCGTGACCGATATGGAGCGGTCCGTTCGGGTTCGAGGAGACGAACTCCACCTGGATGCGCTCGTGTGCTCCGGCATCGGACCGAGCGTGGTCGGGGCCCCCGAGGGCGGCACGGCGGAGCACCTCGTGGTACCAGCCCGGGGCGAGCGTGAAGTTGATGAACCCGGGGCCAGCCACCTCCACCGACCCCTGATAGGCGACCGCGGCGAGGTGCGACACGACCGCAGCGGCGATGTCGCGCGGCGGTCGTCCCGCCCGCTTTGCCGACATCATCGCCACGTTCACCGACCAGTCGCCGTTGGCGCGATCGCGGGGACGCTCGACGACGAAGTCGATGTCGTCGAGGGCGGGCAGTGAACCATCGGCCGCGGCCGCGGACAGCGCCTGGCGCACTGCGGAGCGGATCGTCTCGGAGAACGGTGTCGACGCCATCGCCGGATCGTACCGGCCGCCGGTTCGGGGTCCCCCACCACCGATATAGTGACTTACCCGCCCTCGTAGCTCAGGGGATAGAGCGCCGGCCTCCGGAGCCGGGTGCGCAGGTTCG
>CAYYIA010000267.1:0-2869 GCA_964471875.1 uncultured Acidimicrobiia bacterium | reverse complement strand
TGTACGCGATGCTGTCGCGCGGCGACGGCATGGGGGTGTTCCAGCTGGAAGGGTCGGGGATGCGGTCGCTGATGCGCAGTCTCCGGCCCGATCGCTTCCAGGATCTGATGGCTCTCATCTCGCTCTACCGGCCCGGTCCGCTGGGGGCCAACACCCATCTGCTGTACGCCGATCGCAAGAACGGGCGGGCTCCGATCGACTACCCGCACCCGGCGCTCTCGGAGGTGCTCGCGGAGACGTACGGGATCATCGTGTACCAGGAGCAGGTGATGGAGGCGGCGCGGGTGATGGCCGGCTTCTCGCTCGCCGAAGCCGACACCTTGCGCAAGGCGATGGGCAAGAAGATCCCCTCGGTGATGGCGAAGCAGGAGGAGATCTTCGTCGAGGGCGCTGTCGGCCAGGGCCATCCCCGCGAGCTCGCGCAATCGATCTTTGCGTTGATCTCCCACTTCGCCGGATACGGCTTCAACAAGCCGCATGCAGCCGGGTACGCCCTCGTCGCCTATCAGACGGCGTGGCTCAAGGTGCACTACCCGGCGGAGTACATGGCCGCGCTGCTCACCTCGTCGAAGCGTGACAAGGACCGTACCGCCGTCTACCTGAGTGAGTGCCGCACCATGGGGGTGCGGGTACTGGTTCCCGATGTGAATGTGTCCGAGTCCGACTTCGTTGCACGTCAGGGCGCCGTTCCCTTTGGACTTTCGGCCATCCGCAATGTCGGTGAGGGCGTCGTCGAGCTCATCACCGAGGAGCGGCGCAAGAACGGCGTCTTCGCCTCCTTTCAGGACTTCATCGATCGCGTGGACCTGGCGGTGCTCAACAAGCGGACCATCGAATCGCTCATCAAGGCGGGGGCGTTCGACACCACCGGGGCTCCTCGCAAAGGCCTGCTTCTGGTGTACGAGCAGATGATCGACGCCGTGATCACCCGGCGGCGTGCCGAGGACATGGGCCAGTTCTCCCTGTTCGGTGCCGAGGAGCCTTCGGCCCGGGCCGGTGCGATCGACATCCCCGCCGGGGAGTGGGACAAGAAGGTGAAACTGGCGTTCGAGAAGGAGATGCTCGGGCTGTACGTGTCCGACCATCCGCTGTTTGGCGTCGAGAGCCAGGTGCGGGCCCTGGCCCGCACCCCGATCTCCTCCCTCGACGAGGCGGCCGACGGGTCCACGGTCACCGTGGGCGGCATCGTCACCGCGGTGAGTCGGCGCTACACGCGCAACGGCGAGCTGATGCTCTACTTCACCCTCGAGGACCTCGAGGCGGGTGTCGAAATCGTCGCCTTCCCGCGCACCGTCGCCGAGAAGGGCCCGTTCATTCGCGAGGACGCCATTCTGGTGGTGAAGGCGCGGGTCGACCAGCGCGGCGACGATCTGAAACTCATTGCCCTCGACCTCTCCGAACCGGAACTCGATCGGGAGCTGGCCGTCCGGCTCCGGGTGCGGGCCGCGGCGATGTCGGAGGACCTCGTGACCCGGCTGCGCGACGTGCTCGCCGACCACCCCGGATCGGTCCCGGTGTACGCCCACCTCGAAAGCGACGAGGGCACCCGGGTGGTGCGGGTAGGCGCAAAGCATGCCGTCGAACCGAGGGCGGCGCTGTACGCCGACCTGCGGGCGCTGCTCGGAGCCGACTCCGTACTCAGTTGACCGGCATCGGGAATCCCGCCGATTGCAGGAGATCGGCCAGAGCGCGGGGGCTCGCTGGAGGTTCTGTCAGCAACGGCAGCGCGATGGGGGTGATCCCGGTGTGGGACGCAAAGGAGTGTCGCAGCGCGTCATGGTGCGCAGCCTCGGCGACCCACCGTTCCAGGTTTGCACCGATCGGGTCATGGGTCGTCGGCGACTTCGTCCAGGCCATCGGGACGACCCGATTGAAGACGACGGCACGAGTCGCCTTCGCCGACCCCAACGTGTCGGCCAGGATGCGTCGTGCTTCGGCTATCGGTCCAGGTTCGGGGGTGGCGACGGCCACGATGGCCGCGCCTGCGTACAGGGCCTCCACGGAGCGCGAGCGTCGCGCCAGGCCCGGGTAGATCGCACTGAGGTCGAGGAGGAACTCGGCCACGTCTTCGAGGAGACGCCCGCCGAGGACCGCGTCAGCGACCTTGAGGGCGGGTCGCGCCGTCACGGTGTACACGAGTCTGCGGCCGGGGAGTCGGGGACCGGTGAGCAGGCGTAATGCCCTCCCGGCGACGAGGGTGCGGATTCGGCGGGGAGCGGAGAGGAAGGCGGAACCACCGTCGGCAGGGGGAGTGTCGACGACGATGTGGTCGTAGCGATCGGACTCGGCGAATTGCAGCAGGGTCTCGCCCGCGGCGTAGTTCTGCCCGGACGGGAACCGATCGGCCACCGCCCGGAAATACGGGTTGGCGATCAGTCGCCTCGAGGTGGTGGCGTCGGCGTGACGTCGAGCGATGTCGTCCCATGCCGCGGCGGCATCGAGCATGGCGGCGTCGAGGTGGGCGAAGCCGGGAACGCGCGTGGGTTCGCTGGAGTGCCGGATCCCCATGGTGTCGGCGAGGCGACGGGCGGGGTCCACCGTTATGGCGAGGGTGCGCTGCTCCGTGAGAGCTGCCAGCGCCGCAGCGCCCGCGGCGATGGTCGTCTTGCCGACCCCGCCCGAACCCATCACCAGGGTGATCGTCGTCATCGCAGTTCCCAGAGGTCGGCGATCCTGGCGGCGGTCTCATCCGGGGTGTGCATCCCGAACAGGTACGGGACCGTGCGGTCGGGGCGCAACTCGTCGAGGTGGCGTTGCTGCGCCGCGGCGAGGGCAAGGTGGAACCGAGCTGCGTCGAGCGGAGGACCGGGAGCGAGACCCTCGATCGCGGCGACATCGAAGCCCGCTTCCGGGAGCACCTTGTTGGCGA
>CAYYIA010000266.1:0-2879 GCA_964471875.1 uncultured Acidimicrobiia bacterium | reverse complement strand
CGGAGTTCGTCGAGGCGATCAACTCGATCGCAGGGGAGCGCTGCAGCCCCCACCCCCATGTCTTCAGTGACCGCCTCATCCGCCCAGGCGACCAGGCCTACTTCGACATCATCCACGTGTTCAACGGGTATCGCACCTGCTACTACCGGACCTTCGTGGTGGGGCGTGCCAACCAGGCCCAGCGCGATGCCTTCAAGCAGTCGCGCGAATGGATGGACAAGGCGATCGCCCTGGTGAAGCCGGGCGCCACCACCGATCAGATCGCCAAGGTCTGGCCCAAGGCCGAGGAGTTCGGGTTCCAGGACGAGATGGACGCGTTCGGTCTCCAGTTCGGACACGGGGTCGGCGTCGGCCTCCACGAGCGTCCCATCATCAGCCGACTCAACTCGCTCGACACGCCGGTGGAGATCCAGGAGGGGATGGTGTTCGCCCTGGAGACCTACGCCCCCGCTTCCGACGGCCGGTCGGCGGCGCGTATCGAAGAAGAGGTCGTGGTCACCCGCGACGGGTGCAAGGTGATCACGCTGTTCCCCTGCGAAGAGCTCATGGTGGCGAATGCCTACTGATCCCACGTACGACTACTCGCTGCGCCCACCGCGGGTTCCCGGACCCGTCGACGCCTCCCTCGACGCCGCCCCGATCGACGGCCAGGTCCGTATGGGGATGTATCGCAAGCTCCACGAGCTGCGCCAGTTCGGCAAGCGAGCGCACGACCTCTTCCTGCAGAACCTGGTGAAGGGGACGACCCATCTCTCCCTCGGCATGGAGGCCGTGGCCACCGGCTTCGGTGCGGCGATGCAGCCGGGTGATTACACCTTCGCCACCTACCGGGGTCACGCTCACGCCCTGTCGCGCGGGATGGATCTCGGGGCGGCAATGGCAGAGCTGCTCGGCCGCGAGAACGGGATCCTCGGCGGCAAGGGCGGGTCGATGCACCTCACCGACGTCTCCAAGGGGATGATGGGCTCCTACGCCATCATCGGGGCCCACATGTGCATCGCCAACGGTGCGGCATGGTCGGCGCAGATGCGGGGGACCGGTCAGGTGGCGGTGGCGTTCTTCGGAGACGGCACCACGAACATCGGCGCCTTTCACGAGGCGCTCAACATGGCCAAGGTGTGGGAACTCCCGGTGGTGTTCGTCTGCGAGAACAACCTCTACATGGAGTACACCCCGATCGACGTGGTCACTGCGGTGGCGAATCCGGCTGCAGGCCGCGCCGCCTCCTACGGGCTGGAGCCGGTGGTCATCGACGGCAACGATCCCGATGCGGTGTACCTCGAGGCGACGCGGGCACTGCATCGCGCGCGCAGCGGAGGCGGTCCGAGCCTCATCGAGGCGATCACCTACCGGTCGGGGGGGCACTCTCGGGCCGATCCCGGCAAGTACCGCCCCTCGGCCGAGGTCGAGGCCTGGGCCGGGCGCGATCCCATCCCGATGTACCACCGTCGCCTGCTCTCCATCGGCATGCCCGAGGCAACGCTGGTCGAGATCCAGCGGCAGGTCGCCGCTGCCATCGATGCCGCCACCGAGTTCGCCAAGGCCGGACGCGAACCCGATGCCTCGGTGCTCATGACCGAGGTCTACGCCGACGGAGGCTCGCAGTGGCGGAACTGACCTACCGCGAGGCCGTCGCCCATGGCATCGCCCAGGAGATGCGGCGTGATCCGCGCCTCGTGATGCTCGGCGAGGACGTCGCCGCCGCCGGCGGGGTCTTCAAGACCACGGTGGGTCTTCTCGACGAGTTCGGCCCGACACGGGTGCGAGACACCCCGATCTCCGAGCAGGCCATCATCGGTGCGGCGATGGGTGCGGCGATGACCGGTGTGCCGGTGATCGCCGAGATCATGTTCTCCGACTTTCTAGCGGTGTGCTGGGATATGATCGCCAACGAGATCGCCAAGAGCCGCTACATGACCGACGGCCAGGTGAGCTTTCCCCTCGTCATCCGCACGGCCAACGGCGGCGGGGCCAGGTTCGGTGCCCAGCATTCCCAGAGCGTGGAGAACTGGGCGATGATGATCCCTGGCCTCAAGGTGGTGGCGCCATCCACCCCACAGGATGTCGTCGGTCTCATGGCTGCGGCGATCCGCGATCCCGACCCGGTGATCTTCTTCGAGCACAAGTCGCTGATGGCGGCCAAGGCCGTCGTCCCCGACGGGGAGATCATCGACCGTCTCGGCACCGCCCGCGTGGCCAGGACGGGCACCGACGTCACCATCGCCGCGCTGGCACTCATGGTGCCCCGGGCGCTCGAGGCGGCGGCGCGACTCGAATCGGCCGGGATCTCCGCCGAGGTCATCGACGTGCGCTCGCTGGTTCCGCTCGACACCCGCACCTTGCTCGACTCGGTGGCGAGGACCGGACGGTTCTTCACGGTCGAAGAGAACCCGCGCCTGTGCGGGTGGGGTGCGGAACTCGTCTCCATCGTCGACGAAGAGGCGTTCTGGCATCTCGATGGTCCGAGCGTCCGGATCACCACTCCCCACATCCCGTTGCCGTCGGCAGCCGCACTCGAGGATCTGGCGATCCCGTCGGTGGATCGGATCTACGACACGGTGGTGAAGTCGGTCGACCGGGCGCGAGGCATGACGTGAGCAAGACCCTGATCCGCGGCGGCTGGGTGCTCACCATGGGGAGGGCCAATCTCACCGCGGGCGACGTCCTCATCGATGGGGACACCATCGCCGAGATCGGACCGTCGCTGCGGGCGCGCGACGCCGAGGTGGTCGATGCGACCGATGCGATCGTGATGCCCGGCTTCGTCGACACCCACCGCCATGCTTCCGAGTCGCTCTTTCGCCACGGTGCCGGCGAGGAAACCGCCGCGCAGCCGCAGCGCTTCGGCAGCGACGACGTATATGCGGCCACATTGCTCG